>JBFJMG010000109.1:0-4032 GCA_041634015.1 Nitrosopumilaceae archaeon | reverse complement strand
ATCGTAGAAGAAACTGCCAAATTAGGCCGACTTCCAGTTGTCAACTTTGCAGCTGGTGGTATTGCAACCCCAGCGGATGCTGCATATCTTATGACTTTGAATTGCGATGGGATTTTTGTTGGATCTGGTATTTTCAAAGCTGATGACGCTAAAGAACGAGCTAGAGCGATAGTTTTAGCTACCACGTTTTGGGAAGAACCCGACAAAGTTAAGGAAGCACAAAAAATGATAGATGAGAGACAGTCAATATTGGGATTAGACGTTAATACACTGGAACTTCGAATGCAAGAACGAGGTAGTACTGTTTGACTGAATTGAATATAGGAGTATTAGCATTACAAGGCGATGTTGAAGAAAATATTCTTTCAACTAAGGAGGCTTTGGCCCAAGTGAATGAAACAGGAACGGTTTTCCCCGTAAAAACTCCAGAACAAATAGCTAAACTTGATGGATTAATTCTTCCTGGAGGCGAAAGCACTATGATAGGTGAGCTTTCACTTGTTAATGGTTCTCTAAAAAAAATAAAGGAGAAAATTGAGAAAGGAATGCCAGTTTTTGGAATCTGTGCGGGTTTAATTTTACTATCAAAGGACACCCAAGACAGAATCGTGGGAAAGACAAACCAGCCACTCCTAGAGCAATTAGAAATCGGAATAGAGCGTAATTCATTTGGACGACAACATGAATCATTTGAAGCTGAAATCTCAATGGAGGGAATTCAGATTCCTAAATTCAATGGTGTATTTATTCGAGCTCCTGCAGTTCTTGAAATTGGAGAGGGCGTTGAGATTATTTCAAAGCTTGATGAAAAGATTATTGCGGTCAAAAAAGATAATATTTTAGCAACTTCCTTTCATCCAGAACTTACATCTGATTGCTCGATGCACAAGTATTTTGTAAATATGATAATGCTTTCAAAACAAAACTAAACATAATTCTATAACCTATAATTTCTCAGAAAATCTTTTTAAATAAAACAAGAAAGTTCATCAAAGGAAAATGAAAAATGGATAGATCTCTTCATACCAAATTTTTTCTAGTTTTTGGGATGATTTTGTTTCTATCACCATTTCAGATTGGATTCGGACAATCTAACTCTATAATAATTGAAGATTTTGATGTCCGATATAGCATTGAAGGAGGACAAATTACAAATATTATTTTAGATAAAATTTTTGTTGAATTAATAATTGAATTTGAATCAAATAAAAACGGATTTCTCGAAATTAGCATTCCAAGAGGATTAATGGATTCCAAATTAGATAATCAAGAAGATGACATTTTTTTTGTTCTTGTTGAGGGTTTTGAAACTGAGTATATAGAAACAACTTCTAATTCAACTCTAAGAACTATAGCAATTCCCTTTTTCAAAGGTGATGGACAAATGGAGATTATCGGAACAGAAGTATTGTCTGACATTACAGGTTCTGAGACAACAATTCCTGATTGGATCAAAAATACTGCAGGTTGGTGGGCCCAGGGCCTAATTGCAGATTCAGAATTCGTATCAGGAATTCAGTATCTAATAACCAAAGGTATTATGGTAATTCCATATAGCCCACCAAATGATTCAACAGAGGAAAAAATTCCTAATTGGATCAAAAATACTGCGGGTTGGTGGGCCCAGGGCCTAATTGCAGATTCAGAATTCGTATCAGGAATTCAGTATCTAATAACCAAAGGTATTATGGTGATACAATAAACAATATTCTAAAAAACCGACTAAGAAAAATCTAAAATCTTTTTTAGTTAAAATTTAATTTCAATTAAGAAAAATTCAAAAAACTTTCATTTAATGATTGAAAACACATAATGTTAAAAAAGAACCTCTGATCAAGATACTATCCTACCATGAAGGTAATTTGTGAAAAATGTCATACAAAAATGGATTTGGTTTCTGGCTCAGTTATTATTGGGAAAAAATGGTATCATAAATCCTGTGTTGAATAAATTAATTTTTATAAAATAGTTTTGAAAATATTCACCATCTAATTTTAGATTATGTTGTGCATTGTCTTTAAATCATTTTGAAATGGGGATAAATTTTCTGGAATTTTAATTTTAATAGAATCCTTTAGTGATAGATTTTGATTTTTCTTTTCATTCCAAACTTTTGAATTAAATTCAACAATTCCCTTAGAAAAGCTGGTCATATCTTCTATAGATTCAGGTTCTACTTGTTTTTCTAGATGAATGCTTTTTCCTGAATACAATGTCTTCCACAAATAATCTGTGATAAATGGCGTGATGGGAGCCAATAGTCTGAGTAATGTGGATAAAGTCTTATGAAGAGTAAATATTGCCGAGTCTCTTTCTTGATCAGAAAAACCTATTCCGTAGGCCCTGCCTTTGACCATTTCAATGTAATGGGCTGCAAATAAATTCCAAGTGAATTCACGAATCGCAATAGCAGGAATAAAGAAATTATATTCAGAATAACCCCTCTTACACTCTCTTACCAGTTTGTCAAGTTCTGAGATAATCCATTTATCTGATGCATTTGTTATTTTACTATCTTTCAGTGGGAAACTGGACAAAAACCTTGATACATTCCACAGTTTACTCAGAAATTTTTTGGTCCCTTCTATTTTTTGTTCTGAACACCTAAAATCATAGCCATGATTAACTTCACTTGCACTCCAAAACCTAAAAGTATCGGCCCCATTTTTTTGAATTACTGGTAATGGATCAATAGCATTTCCTTTACTTTTACTCATCTTCAAACCCTTTTCATCCAGACCATATCCCATTATCCATGCCTCTGACCATGGCTTAGATCCCGTTAGCATTTCACACCTTAACAGGGTATAGTAAAGCCACGTTCTTACGATGTCTTTGGCTTGTGGCCTAATTGAAGTTGGGTACGTTTTTTTAAAAAAATCCGTGTTCTTTTGAAATTTCGTTACAAATAGAGGTGAAACGCTAGAATCCATCCACGTATCAAAGGTTCTATCCTCTCCTTCAAACTCTACACCCTTACATTTAGAGCATTCACTAAATGGGGCGGGCTCTTTCCATGGACGATAATATTTTCCAGGTTTTGGAACGTGTGGATGAGAGCACTTTTTACAGTACCATATTGGAATTTCAGTACCATAGAAACGGCGTCGGGAGATCGGCCAGTCGATGGAGACTGATTCCAACCAATTTACCAAAATTTGTTTATGCATCACAGGATAAAACTTAATTTCGGCTCCAAGTTTTTTCATTTTTTCAATAGAATCAATCTGCTTAAGGTAGTATTCTTCCATTGGAATTATTTCAATCGGATTTTTACTGCGCTCTGAAATTGGAGTTCTATGATTCACATTTTCGACTTTTTCAACAAATCCATTTTTTTCTAGATCTTCAATTACTTTTATCCGTGCTTGATGTGGTTTTAGCCCTTGATAATCACCAGCCACTTGAGTCATCCTTCCATCCAAACCAATAGCGATGACTTCGTCAAGTTGCAATTCCCTAAACAAAGCAACATCGTTCTGATCACCATAACTACAAACCATTACGGCTCCAGAACCAAATTCTTTTTGAGCAGAGTGATGAGCTCTAACCTCTACGGTTTTCCCAGTTAGGGGAACTACAACTTTTTTTCCAATAATTTTAGTATATCTTTCATCCTCTGGATTAACTATTACCGTCTTACAAGCACACAAAAGTTCTGGTCTTGTACTGGCAATGATAATTTGTTCTGAGGAATCTTGAATCTTAAACTTCATAAAAACAAGTCTTGTCGGAATTTCTTGATAAGTTATCTCTGCATCTGCTATTGTAGTTCCAGAAACCCAATCATAATTGTTTGGTCGCGTTGCAAGGTAAATCCTACCTTTATTCCACAGCTCTATGAAAGTTGATTGTGTTAATGCTCTATACTCTAAAGAATCCGTTCTATAATGATTTTCGATATCCCCGCTTATGCCGAGATTTTGCATTATCTCAATCATCTCTTCTTCAAGATCATCTAGAGCATCTCTACAGAGATCCAAAAACTTTCCTCGCTCAGTTTCCCTCATTCTAATTTTGTGTTTTTTTTCT
>JBFJMG010000108.1:0-4037 GCA_041634015.1 Nitrosopumilaceae archaeon | reverse complement strand
GGAGTCAAATCTACGTCTAATGCAATAGCTGTCAGACCCATGGTAGTTGCTAATGTAAATGGAATTGCAAACCAGCAGGCACCACCAAGCAAGAATCCTTTAACTGTGGAGGACGGTTGTGCAGCAATGGCTCTCTGCCAATATGCTTGATCCACAAACACAGTTCCAAAGTTTCCAACTATATTGATAATACCAAACATCAAACCCCCAATCGAGGCCATAGTTAGAAATGCACCTGCTGCATTTCCTTCAACTGGATTTAATTTTGCAGCTTCTACTAGTTTATTGTACATCCCTTCGACTCCTCCAGTAATGTCAGAGTTGACATATACGGCTGTAACAAAGGTCAAAATTACGACGAATATAATTATTGTATGCATATAGTCTGCAACAAAAGTTGCCTTCAGGCCGCCAACCAGCGTATAAATCATTACGCCTATAGGAATTAAAAAGGCTGCAAGTGAAATGTCCATTCCTGTCAAACCATTTACCACTGCAGAGCCTCCAAGCAAAAGCATTGCAGTTACAATCATGTTGGTTGCCAATGCAAACACAAGGAATACCTTGTGTGAGCCATTACCAAATCTTGCACGAATAATTTCTAAGAAAGTATGTGCGTTTGGTGCTTTACGTTTTAATTCAATTGCTAAAATTCCAAATAGCAAAACTTGGATTGATGCTCCTGCCGCATACCAAAAAGGCCCACTAATACCGTATTGATATGCTACAGTCGAGGATTGTAGCAGGGTTGCTGCCCAAGTCCATGCAGAAACAATGGCTGCGGCAGTTAGGCCAGTTTTGATGGTTCTTCCCGCAGTGTTAAACATCTCAGAAGTTTGATTTAATCCAAGATACCGTTCCTCGATTTTAACTTCAACTGAAATAATTACAGCAAAAACCGCACCTAAACCAACAACAACTGCCCAACCAATCCATTCAGGTAGGGCTTCTCCAACTGCAAATCCCTCAATTACGCCTGCACCTTCTGCAAACTGAGTAAAACCTAGAAGAGAAATGAGGGTTAATGTTAGTAAAACGCCTGTACTCTTGCTTAATCCCCCGACCACGAGATAAACAATACCTAGGAGTATTTAAAATTAGATGAAGTTCATAATGATATAAAAACATGAAGGACCATTCTCTCACATGATAATTTATCGCGTATGATAATTGATCGCGTATGATCGCATGTTAGTATAGAGAATATAATCTGGCCAGAGATAATTTTTCGGCAGGATCTACTGTGGCAATTTTTCCATCAACTTTTACTTCATATGTTTCAGGATTAATTTCAATTGATGGTGTAAGATCATTGTGCACCATATCTTTTTTTCCAATTGATCGACAATTCTTTACGGGAACTAGTTTCTTTTTTGTATGTAATTTGGATGCGAGATTATTCTCAATTGCAAGCTTCGAAGTAAAGGTTAACGAGGTTGAGTGTTTTGCTGCACCTAATGCACCAAACATTGGTCGGTAGTAAATTGGTTCGGTAGTCGGAATCGACGCATTTGGATCACCCATCAAAGAATATGCAATCATCCCACCCTTGATGATGTGTTTTGGTTTTATTCCAAAAAATTGTGGGCTCCACACTATAATGTCTGCCATCTTTCCAGGTTCCAATGAGCCTACATAGCTTGAGATACCATGGGTGATGGCTGGATTGATGGTAATTTTTGCAAGATATCTTTTTACTCGTAAATTATCATTATTTCCCATTTCATTTGGTAAGGGACCAGTCATTTTTTTCATTTTATCGGCTGTCTGCCAATTTCGAGTAGTTACCTCACCTACCCTCCCCATTGCCTGACTATCTGAGGACATCATGCTGAGTGCACCAATGTCATGGAGCACATCCTCAGCTGCAATGGTTTCTCCTCTTATTCTAGATTCAGCAAAGGATACATCTTCTGGAACTGAAGGATTAAGATGATGGCAAACCATCATCATATCAAGGTGCTCAGCTAGAGTATTGGTAGTAAATGGTCGGGTAGGATTTGTTGATGATGGTAAAATGTTTTTCTCGCCAGCTACTTTCATTATATCAGGAGCATGACCACCTCCTGCACCCTCTGTATGATATGTATGAATAGTTCTTCCTGCAATCGCAGCTATTGTATCATCAACATACCCGCATTCATTTAAAGTGTCAGTGTGAATCGCAACTTGAGTATCTGTTTTTTCGGCGACACGTAAAGCAGAATCAATCGTAGCTGGTGTTGTTCCCCAATCTTCATGTAATTTTAAACCACATGCACCTGCTTTGATTTGCTCTAAGAGTGCAGGTTCTTGGGAATCGTTTCCCTTAGCTAAAAATCCAAAATTAAGTGGGAATTCCTCAATTGCCTCTATCATACGGTGAATATTCCATTCTCCAGGCGTGCAAGTGGTAGCATTTGTTCCATCTGCAGGTCCCGTTCCACCACCAATCATGGTTGTTGTACCATTACATATTGCGTGAATTGCTTGTTGTGGAGAAATAAAATGAATATGCGAATCGATTGTTCCTGGTGTACATATTGTGTGTTCACCTGCAATTACTTCGGTATTTGATGAAACTATCATATCGATACCATCCATTACATTTGGATTACCAGCATTTCCAATACCAACAATATGACCATCTTTGATTCCAATGTCGGCTTTGATAATTCCAAGAATCGGATCCATAACAATTGCATTTGTAATTACCAAGTCAAGTGAATTTTCTCTAGTAACACCGGTTGCTTGTCCCATTCCATCTCTTGCGCTTTTGCCACCACCAAAGACTACCTCATCACCATACCTGAGAAGATCTTTTTCAATTTCTATAATTAGATCAGTATCTGCGAGTCGCACTTTATCACCTACGCTTGGTCCAAATAAATCCACATAACGCCTTCTAGGAATATTTAGAGTCATGCTCCGCGGAATCCCTGCTGTTTTGCTTTTTCTATTGCCTGACTTTTTTTATCAGCCAAATTTCCACCTACAAGACCGCTGAATCCAAAAACTATTTTTTTTCCACCATATTCAACTAGTTCAACTTTTTTTGAATCCCCGGGTTCAAAGCGAATAGATGTTCCTGCTGGAATGTTTAGATGAAATCCATATGCCTCTTTTCTATCAAAATTCAATGCCTTGTTTGCTTCAAAAAAATGTGTATGAGATCCTACTTGAATTGGTCTGTCGCCAGAATTTGTAACATCTACTGTTGTGGTTTTTTTTCCTTCGTTTGCAATGATTGATTCCTTTGAGATAATGTATTCTCCTGGATTCATTTTATCACACTATTGGGTCGTGAACAGTCACCAATTTGGTACCATCCTCAAATGTTGCCTCTACCTGAATTACATGAATTAATTCAGAAACTCCATCTAAAACATCATCTTTTTTTAGAATTTTTTTCCCCAAACTCATTAATTCTGCAACTGACTTTCCATCCCTAGCACCTTCTAAAATTTCGTCAGTGATAATTGCAACTGCTTCTGGATGATTTAATTTCAAACCTCTTTCCTTTCTCCGCCTTGCAACTTGAGCTGCCATAAAAACGTACAATTTATCAATTTCTCGCGGTGTCAACATCATATCAGGGGATGTTCACCCTGCATATTTAATAATTAAAAAGATCGCAGGGAACAAAATATAATTTCGTCATTGATTCTCTAAAACCGTGCTAAAGGTAACTACCGTTCGTGGAAATATCTTTCATGACAAAAATAAATCTCTTTTAAAAGATAATTTAGAAAAGCTCAAGATTTCAAGATTAGAATTGGAGCGAACCAGACTACGGAGAAAGACGGATCGTGGAACCGATATTGGTTTGGTTTTAGAGGATGGAACGACCTTACACCATGGAGACATTTTAAAAGAAAATGGAAAAACAATCCTTGTTGAGCAAAACCCTGAAAAGGTAATTTCTTTGCGAATCAAGGAGGATACGAGATCGCAAGAACTTTTGGTGTTAATTGGCCACATCATTGGAAACCGACACCGACCAATTTCAATTTCAGATGGCGCAATATCGTTTCCAATACAGGCTGACTCTGAGCTGC
>JBFJMG010000107.1:0-4082 GCA_041634015.1 Nitrosopumilaceae archaeon | reverse complement strand
TTATTTTAGATTCAGATTTTAGCGCTTCAGATGTTTCCTCTTGGGATTCTTTTGTAATTACCTTTGATGATTCGGCTAAAGGATGTCCTTTTACTTTAATGGTATAGGATTTAGTCCATCCAAATGGGGCTCGTGACACCTCCAAACCATCAGCACCTGTTTCCATCTCCTTTAGTAGTTTTAAGGCAAGAGATGGAGATGCAAGATTTGAACTAAGGTGAGCATAAGGGTAAAGTAATAGTTTGCGACAACCAATCTTTTTCATCGATTCTTGCAACTCAATTATTGCCTTTGATGCCACTGTAGAATCATCTTCTTTTTCAAAGGCAACAAACGCCACCACAATTTCCTCTAGTTTTTTCGGAGATGGTGTAATATCCTCCGCTGATTGAATTTCTTTTTTAGTTGGGTTGTATTCCACTGAGTCGCAATGAAGTTGTAAAATACGCACAAATGAGAGGTCTTTTAATTGAATTTAATTTTATGTATTCATATTAGATAATTCATCTTTGAGGGCAATAGTTAAACGTAGTATTAAACCAGACAAGCCCAATTGTTCTACTAGAAATTTCACAGTAGATTCTAATGGTTCAATGCCCCGATAGCCCTCATCATAGGTCATTTCAATGGAATCCTTTTCGGTTTCTAAATAGGAAGTAATCAAGCAGTATGGGCCAAGTTTTTCATCAGTTCTTTCGAGATAGTACCGAATCTCGAGTGTCTTTAATTTGAATCCATTCTCAGAGATATTACCGTTTGAAATTAATCTAATAGACCTATCTGGTTTTTTTTGGACCCTGTTAGGTGGCGTAACCAGAATAAATTGCATTCCCTTTAGATGAACCTATCATAAATATAGACGCAAGTATTATTTATCGAAGAAATTTTTTGCATTCGTGGACCACCATAAATTTCGAGGAAAAGATATCCCCCACATCAAACTTGATCCAAAAATGAAAATCCAGGATCTTGTAGAGGTTTTTGCCTCTTCGGGATTTAATGCAAGACAGTTAGGAGAAGCTGCAAAACTTTATTCCAAAATGATAGAAGATGATGCAACAATCTGTTTGACTGTTTCTGGAGCCCTAACACCAGTAGGTTTTGGCGGAATATTCAAAACCTTAATCGAGAGAGGTTTTGTTGATTGGATAATCGCTACCGGTGCTAACGTATATCATGAGGATCATTTTGCATGGGGACTTCCAATAAAACAAGGTCACTTTGATGTTGATGATATGAAGTTGTATGATAATGAAATTGTTCGAATTCGTGATGTCTATATCAAATTCTATGAAACACTCGAAGCAGAAGATCAAGTAATTCAGAAAATCTTCAAAGACAAATTTATCGATGAGCCATTTACTACTGCAGAGTTTTGTAATTATTTAGGAAAAATAAGTAAAGAAAAATCAAAATATCCTGAAAGAAGTTTTTTAACTTCCGCCTACAAATATGACGTTCCAGTTTACGTCTCAACTTTAAAGGACTCTTCGTTGGCTTTGAATTTAGCAGTACACAGATTAAGGGACAAAAAATACAATCTCGATTTTGTCAAAGAAATTATTGAACAAGCATCAATTTTATACAATTCGAAAAAATCTGGCATCATTGAACTAGGAGGAGGCGTCCCAAAGAACACTGCTCAACAAACAGGTCCCTTACTTGACCAGATTTTAAGACGAAATGATGGAGGACAGGATTATGTTGTCCAAATTACAGACGCAAGACCAGACACGGGTGGCCTTTCAGGTGCAACACTGCAAGAGGGAAAAAGTTGGGGAAAGGTACAAGATGCACACCACGGCATGGTTACGGTATATGCTGATGCAACAATCGCATTTCCAATCCTAGCACTATATGTTTTAAGTAATAAACAACCAAGAAAACCTAAACGTCTTTACAAAAAATTAGATACTTTTTATCAAAAACTAGCAAATGATTTTCTAAAAAATTCAGGAAAATATTATGATGCCAAACCAAAAAAAACATAGACTTAGAATTTGTCGTATCTAGCTCGTTCCAAATCTCTGTCTTCTTTGGTTTCTTTTTTCCATTCTTTATAATGTGATTTGCACAAAACTGTTTTTTTCCCACTAGAAGTTACCCGCATCCCCGCATCCTCTACTTTACCGGTATTAAGTGAGCGTGCTCCATCATTATCACATCCTTCAACATTACACTTTGCACCCTTTGAAACGATACCCATGCACAAAGTCAATTGGTTTGATATTTAAATTTGCAAATTCTACGATTAAAAAATATTAATTTATTATATACCGCATTTCTAGGAACCAAGGAGTTGTGTAATTATTAGCTTTTTAGATTTGTACATGAATCGGAATCCACTAATAACTAGTTCTGGTGAGAATGCTAATTCAGCTGCAATAGTTTTTGGAGTTCCTTTTGATTCAACCCATTCATACAAACCAGGGACCAGATTTGGTCCAGATTCAATTCGCGATGCATTTAACAACATCGAGATTTTTCATCCTACATTACAGATAGATTTGGAAAACGTAAACATTGAAGATCTTGGAAACACAAAGCACACTGTTTCTTCTTCAGAAATGCTGCAAATGGTTTCAAAAATTACTAAAGAATTACAGCAAAAGCAAAAGCAGTTGTTTATTCTGGGAGGGGAACACTTGATAACACTCGCTACTTTTCTGACGTTTCCAGAAAACACAGGATACGTGGTGTTTGATGCGCATTATGACTTACGAGATCAATATGCGGATACAAAGCAAAGTCATGCAGCATATCTTAGAAGAATAATAGAACAGCGCGGATCAGAGAATATTATCCATGTTGGTGCGCGAGCCTTTGTTGATGAAGAATATGCATTTTTAAAAGAAAATAAGATTACAACGGTAAGTGACAAAGATATTCGGAGTGGGTTGGGCCCTAAATTAATTACAGATGCCGTTTCCAGTTTTGATACGTTGTATACAAGTTTTGATCTAGATGTGGTTGATCCTGCCTTTGCACCGGGTGTTGGAAATCCCGAAGCAGTTGGAATTACATCAAGGGAATTGTTCGATATGATTTATGCATTACAAGGAAAAAAGGTGAAAGGAGTGGACATTGTAGAACTAAATCCATTATATGATAATGGGGCCACAGCATCTTTGGCAGCTAAGATAATGTCCACTATGATTGCACTGAATTTAGCCAAATAATAATTTGGAAATGAATTTTTTATATACGCCCATATACGTGGAACTTCGTGTTAAATAATTTACGAGAATCTTTAAAACCATATTTAGAAAAAATCGGAAAAGCATTTGCAGCTACGGGTTTGTCTCCAAATTTTTGGACAGGAGTAGGTCTTTTTTTTGCATTTGTTTCTGCCGTCGTTTATGGAATAAATTTTGAATTTGCTTTAATTTTTGGTGGGATTTTTCTTTTAATCTCGGGTTTTTTTGATATTGTAGATGGTCAAGTAGCAAGAGCTGCAAACAAAACCTCAAACCAAGGTGGGTTCTTGGATTCGGTTTTTGATAAAATTGCAGAGGTTGCAATTTTTCTTGGAATTTTGATAGGAGGTTATGCAGATCCTTTCTTGGTGTTACTAGCAATATCCCTTTCATTGTTAGTAAGCTATACTAGAGCCAGAGCAGAGGCACTTAATATAAAATTGCAAGGAATTGGAATTGGTGAAAGAGCAGAAAGATTGTTAGTTATTGCAATTGTTGGGATTATAGGCTTTATGGAAATTGCAGTGGTCATTGTAGTTATTATTGCAGGGATAACCTTTGTACAAAGAATAATAACTACTGCGAAGAAGCTTCGTTAACGCAAGCGTCCACGTTGTCTTCTTGAGGATTCAGAACGGATTTTTAATATCTTAAAATGAATCGCACATGAAATGCAGTACCATTTTAATATTGTAGGTGAGGCAATATATGCTCCTTGAGCTCTTAATTCTTTGGCAAGTGTGTGTTCAACTAGGTTTAGTCTCGAGGTTACTTTTTTTGCTTTATCCTTTGGAACAGTTTGTCCACAGTTTACGCATTGAACTACTCCAGAGGATCCTTTTCCTCCTTTTTTACGACCCCTACTAGCTCGTTTTAATGGCATAT
>JBFJMG010000106.1:0-4105 GCA_041634015.1 Nitrosopumilaceae archaeon | reverse complement strand
ATCATTATACCCTTGAACTCCTTCTCCAGAGGTAATCTTCGAAGAAGGATCTGATAGAATCTTATATTCCGAAACTAGTTCTTCATTCTCATTAATTCCTAAATATCCTTCAAGATCATCTTGATCTATTAGGAATAACTTCCTACGAGTTTTTAGCCTCACCAATTCTTTGATTACTTTTTGAAGTTCCCTTGAATCAATATTTTCTAAGATCTTCAGGGCGTCTGGATGAATCTGAAAACCCTTGTTTAAGGCGTAGTTTAAGGCAAGGCTAACATCTTTTTTCATAACAAAAAATAATTCGAGTTTTAATTAAATCTGCGGAAAAACCAACACCCTCAAATAACGTAGAATAAGAAAAAACTCATGTTTCAAACTAAAAGAATAATTTATTTTCTTATTGCAGTAGGAGGATTTTCTCTTGCTTATTGGCTTGGTTCTTTATCTGAGGTAGACGATGAAGACGCCGAAGCATTCTTAGAAGAATTTGAAGCATTAATTGATGGTATAGATGCATTTGGGATTTTCACTCATAACCTAACTATTGCATTACCAATGTTTATTCCAGGTTTTGGTGTTGCATGGGGACTATTCTCAGCGTGGTCAACCGGATTTGCATTTGCCTCATTAGCAACTCTAATGCCAGCATTAGCTGACATTCCATCTCTTGCCCTTCTCTACATTTCACCTTTTGGTTTAATGGAATTAGTTGCATATTCAGTTGGTATATCAAGAAGCTACATCCTAATTCATACAATAATTAAAAAACTGAATCTAACCTCCATGATTAGGCCTACGGTAATTGAAATCGGTATACTGGTAGGACTATTACTTGGCGGAGCTATTTTGGAGGATTACATGATAAAAGTGGCTCAAGAAAGTGGAATAGACTTAGGATTTTAACCAAAAGGAAATTAAATTTATAATAAAAAAATCAATTATTCATAAATAATAGGATGATCAAGCAAAAACGTAATGCAAGAACTAGCCACTACACAGGATATTGGTATTGGAGAAAATGATTGGGGAAGAATTTCTCAGGATCCAGTAACATATGAAAGCGTAATAGACAACGCTGTTGTAGAAATAGTAGATCAGGAAAACAAATTACATAAAATCACATTTAAGAAAGGTGGAGTCATTGAACTTTACAAAAACGATTCCATACTTCATATTCAATGGGATGAAAACGATACTGTTTAAAAAACTAATAATTTCTACTTAACTATTAAATACAAAACCGACAAAAAATTCCTAATGACTGAAAAAATTCAAGGAATTTTTGTAATTCTAACCTTGGTTTTAGGTGCAACAAGTTTCGCATTTGTTAATTCACCTGCAAACCCTGTGCTGATCTCCGCCTTTGCCGTTGAAGTTGGAGCAGGAATGGAGACTGAAGTAGAAGTTGAGGTTGAATCCGGTGATGACTCTGCTAAAGCCGAAGCTAAAGCCGAAACAAAGACAGAAGCCGAGATGAAATCCCAGAATAAGATGGGATCTGAATCAAAGATGGAATCTGAAACAGAAATTGAAGTTTACGTTTCAGGCAACAAAGCAACAATTACGATTGAAACAAAAGGGGAAGAAAAAACATATGTTTTGAACACTTCTTCAAAAGCTGAAATAATCGCAAAGATAAAATCTGAAACTTCACTTACTGAAAACGAAATTACATCCATTTGGAAGTACCATGAGGAAAAAAAATCCGAATCAAAAACTGAAATGAAAAAACAAGCAAAGATGGATTTAGAAGCAGAAATTCAGGCAAAAACAACAGGAATTACCAACCTTACTCTTAAAGCAAAGGAACGATCAAAAATCCTGGTAAACTCTGTTGAAGAAAAAGCAGAAGATACCAATAAGAGATTTCACGCAATAATGCTAAAAGCAAAAGCAAAGGGATATCTAAACACAGAATCACCCACTAGCTCATCTGCCAAAACCTACATTATTCAACTAAATGGAATGGCAAAGTCTGAGATTAAAGCTGATGCTGCAATGGAGGGTGCCCTATACCTAGAGTCAATGAAAAAAACCGGAAATGTAGTCAAGTACAAAGTTCCTGCAGGCAAACTAAGCATTAATGGTGAAAATTATGATGTTCTCTTTGGAAAAGCAAGAGCAATATCATCGACTGATGCAAAGGTGAAAACCAATATGGTATTGATTGCAGAAGTTATGAAACCAAATGGTGAAATTACAACCATGAAAATTCTTTTACAAAGCAACAATTCTCTAAACAATGAAACCAATACTAGTGCCTGGTCTGTTGTGAATTCTAAGAGCAAAATTGCTAACGAATGGTCATTAGATGCCACCGGAAACATGTCACTAGTCTAATTTTTTTCTTAATCCGATTAAAAAAATAATAATCAATAAAAATTCTTGAATTTTGTGACCCAATGCCCAACTTGCAAACTATTGATGGAATCCCATACCACAAAGGAACTGATCGAATGTTCGCTTTTGCAAGTAGATGATGAGTTCTTAGAACTACAAAACGAAAAAGAAAAACTCTGCCCTAATTGTAAACACCAGATAACAGAGCATTCTGATAATGAACTGGTAGAGTGTACAATGGCTTTTTTAAAATCTGTTTAAATTTGGCACATAATTCAAATTTTTTCAAAAAATATAATTGATATCAAAATCATGAAATTCATGACTAAATTTTACTCCCAGAAAATGAGTTTAGTATTAGTATTTGATTTATCTAAATTATTTCAGTAGCAAATTATAAACCAAATAATATCAGAATTAATTGATGAAATTCACCAGTCTGGTTTTACTATTTTTAGGAGTTTTTGCTCTTAGTTTTTCTATAGGAGATGTTCAGGCCGAGTTATTATCTAACAACCCCTACATTTTAGAAGGCTCTGGCTTTGCTGTATCAAAAAATTCGATAAAGAACTCTCAGATTGATCTTGCACTATCTTTAGGATTTATTGCAAATGGTAGGGGAACTATTACAATAGAAGATGGATTTGTAACCTTAAATGATAAAGATTTTGTTACTGAGGGATTAAAAGGCAAAGTACTAAGAGATGGAAAATTTATTCAAATTTCAGGTAAGGCTCTGAGTTCTACTAGTGAACAGATTACAATTACATTATTTGGTAGATTAATTCAGGATAGCACTCAAGGATCCATTTACAGCTTTACAGGAAAAATTACTGAGGGTGGTACATCCTATAAGCTAATTCATACAACCAAGGTCTCTGGTTTTGGAGTTACTCCTCAAGTAACAGTACCTCCAAAACCAATTGAAGAAAAAACCATGGTCTTGCAAATCAGGCCAGGCTCTTTTAATCAGGGATTATCAGCAAATTACATTGAAGCAGGACAAACCAATTTTCAGGGTAGTTACTTTTCACAAGATAGATTAACATTAGAACCAGGAACTACGATTACGATAAAAAACAATGATTCCGTTTCCCATAGTATTCTAAGTGGAAAGGAAAATTACAACTCTAGATACGATAAATTTACGGCAGATGGTAGAATTGACACCGGATCAATTTCACCTGGTCAATCAGTTAACATTACTTTTGAGGAAATCGGATTTTATAGATTATACGATCCTAATTATCAATGGATGCAAATCGTAGTTTACTCTTTTCCTGATGTTGATAACTTGAAATTCGGTAGTACCAAAAACCAACAAGGAAACTAGAAATCAAAGTTAATGTAGGAATCTAATTCTGTTTGTTTTATAACCATCACCGAGAGGTCAGAAAACTCTTTTTCTTCCAAATCCTTAATGGTGCCTGAGAAAACAGTCTCATTTTCTGTCGTTAGAGCCTCATAGACATCAACTTTTAATCGTGAGGTATCAAAACCATTTTTCTTCAGATATTGAGCAACCTCTGAGGGCATGAAATGCTTACTAGGTAATTTTGGCCAGGGTCTTGGAACCAAAACAACATTTTTCCCATCAATTATTGCTTTTTGTAATTCTAATTTCTCTTCTTCAATTGAAGTGCTAATGTGCATTGTGATGACCTTGGATTTATCAAGTGGCACTTTGGATTTTGATGCAGCGACTTGAATTGAGCTAATACCTGGAATAATTGTAACGTCTCCAAAAATCTCAATTAATCTATCT
>JBFJMG010000105.1:0-4109 GCA_041634015.1 Nitrosopumilaceae archaeon | reverse complement strand
TTAAAAACTCTCCTGTTTTGGTTCCTCCTACACTAATCACAATGGTTTTTTTATCAAAAGAAAACTGTTTTCGTAACTCTTCTCTTGATTTTTTTATTTCTCTTACAATAGGTCCTACACGTCGAATATTATCTGAATCTGCCCCAAATTCTGGCAAAATCACAACATCGCATTTTTTTATTATTTTTGCCATTGATTGGTTCATTTTCTTTTCAATTAATGATCCAATTCCCTTTACAAATTTGGTTTCCAAAATATCTGTTATCAAAACGGTGGGAATTTTTTTTTCTTGGGCTATGCTGAGTGAGGCAAAATCTTCATCACTTACAATAATTTTAGATTTTTGATCGGAAATTATTTGAGAAGAAATATTTTTACAGTTCTTATAAAATTGATAATACCTCCAGAGCCATTTGATTTTATTTTGAAGTAATCCATTTTCAACAATAAATTGTGGCGGCTCATAGACATTCATTACATCAAATTTGTATTTTTTAAAAAATTCAGCAGCTCCATTTCCTGTGATAAATATCGGTTGTATATTTTTAAAATTCTGTGCAATTGCCACATCTCTTGTTGCATGACCTAATCCAATTGGACTAGAAAAAAAAGCTAGTTTTGTCATACTCTAAAACAAGTATTGTTCCATTTGTAGATTTTTTCCAAACTTATTCTCAAAGTTTAAATGGATTTTAGCAAGGTAGTTTGCTGGGCTCATAGTCCAGATCGGTTATGACGTCGCCCTTACACGGCGAAGATCCGGGGTTCAAATCCCCGTGGGCCCATTTGGACTTCCTAATGTACTAATCTTTAATATCCTATATACAAAAACACCTCTGCTGAAATAGTTTGAAGACCAAATCATCAAAGATAGTAATCATCCTAATAGGAATTATCCTAGTTGGTATTGCAATAGGTTTTGGAATAACTTCTGATAACCAAGAATCATCCATAGCAACAGATCCAAGAACAGTTGACTGGCGTCATGTTCATGGAGTAGGAATTGATCCTGTAGACTCTAGCATTCTGTATATTGGAACACATGGAGACTTTTACCAAAGCAAGGACGGGGCTCCTCCAGTAAAGGTAGACAAAGTAAGGGCCGATTACATGGCATTTAGTGCTCCATCAGAGAAAGGTTCCCCTTTGTATGCAAGCGGTCATCCCTCCTCAGGTGGAAACATGGGACTGATAAAAAGTACGGACGGAGGAGTAACTTGGCAACAAGTTTCAACAGTATTAGAACCGCCAGTTGATTTTCATGCAATGGCAGTAACCAAGAGTAATCCAAACTTGATCCTTGGTTTTGATAGTGCTGGAAGAGGCCTCTTCAAGACAACTGATGCTGGATTAACATGGGAGAATATCGGTTATCCCGAATACATTTCTTCTTTAGCAATATCTCCTAGTGATTCTCAATTAATTTTTGCAGGTTCTGAAAAAGGAATTTTCAAATCTGATGATGGCGGAAATAATTGGATTCATCTGAAAACATACAATGAATTAAGGGTGTTTGCATTGGCCTTTGATGATGAAGGTACCTTATTTGCCTCAGTAGGTACCTTTGGTTTGGTAAAATCAAATGATTTGGGAGATTCATGGGAAAACTTTGTTGACATTGATCTTACTGTATCAAGTATTGCTGCAGATTCACAGAATGATGTTATCTATATTGGTGGATATTCATCAGATGGATTCCAAGAAGTCTATAAGATATCATATTCTGGAGAATCGTACGAAATTATTGGAACAAACAAAGGACTAAAATAATTTCAAAAACTCTGCTGATTTGCTTAAATGAGTATGACACTAATCAACGTAATTCATGATACAAGTCCGATGTGCCGAATGTGGTTGTGCACCAGAAGAATGCAAGCAAAGTCCATCACCTAAAGAATGTCCAAACTGTAGAAAAGAAGAATGCAGTCTTTGGCATGAATTACATTAAAACTCCAGTTCTTACGCTTAGATGTGTCCATTTTTATCCCCAAAATGGGGGTAGAGTCTTCGTGGGCCCATTCTTCAAAGCAGGTTATTTATTGCATTAAACAATTAGAAAAATGACATGTCGGAATTTTCAATGAATGAAAAATCAATCATAGTTCAATACGCAATAAAAAAATACGAAAACGAAGAGGATTTATTAAAAAAACTTAGGAAACTGCTTTCAGAAAAAGACATTCAAAGAACCATTGACACCTTAATTGGAACCCAAAGGGTTCGAAGAATAGGTCCTGAAATTCTACAGAATAATGAAAGCCACACTGAATTGCCTGATTTACCTGATAATCTCAGACCCATAATTGATGACCTTTAGGCTATCTAAAATAAAAAACTAAAATCCACGGAGCCCCTTGGGTCTTACTTTTTCTGGATGACTTTTCATTATAGAAATTTGGTGCAGCATTTCTTTTTTGTCTTGCGGAAATGTACCTTTAATGGTATAAGCGTTAGAACCATGGTTTGCCCTAAAGATTATCTCATCCGTGGTTTCGATTTGAGACACTAAATCTTCAAGTTCATCTAACGCCTCAGCATCGGTTACAGCTGTAAATTCTTCATTAAATTTTGTTAAAAATTCATCCTTTACCCCATTTTCCATGTACAATGTCAATGCCCCAACATAATGTGGGGCCGACGCATTGATGACTTTTGCAGTGCCCTTGATGTGTTCCTTAGAGTATTTGCTACCTCCCAAACCTAGAATAATCATACATGATAAAACAAAGCCAGCTTCTTTCGCTTTTTTACATGCTCTGATTATTGTTGCAGCTAGGGCCCCTTTGGTAACTTTTTTTAAAATAATATCCGAACCGCTTTCAATTCCTAAATAAAGCATTTTCAATCCAGACTCGTACATTTTTTTTAGTTCTTGGGGAGTCTTTTTTAAAACATTCATTGGCATTGCATAACAAGATACTCGGGCTAGATTTGGAAATTTTTCATATAGATAACTTACAATTTGTATCATGTAATCAGTTGATAAATTAAGTGCATCACCATCTGCAAGAAAAATTCTTTGTGTATCCGGTAATTGTTTTGCCATCATATCTATTTCGAGCTTAACCTCCTCCCAGGGTCTTTCACTATATTCTTTGGACCTATACATATCGCAAAAAGAGCATTCATTAAATGAACAACCCAAAGTCACTTGAAATATAAGAGAATTTGCTTCTGAGGGTGGTCTATACAAGGGATAATCATAATTCAATGACATCATGAATAGTAATAGATGGTCTCTCCTTTTTACCTTTACGAGATTAAATTAAGACGCTTTCTCCCAGGCTTAGAATCTTACAACAATTAAAGTGATAATCATCCAAAAACACCTTTTATTGTACGGTCAAAAAATCTCAATATCATATGACAGTGGATCCTCACACAAAACGTCTACTCTGGTTCATTTTTGCCGGATCTAGGGGCGGATTAAACCGTTTGAGAATAATTTCATCAATTAGACAAAATCCTCAAAATACTAACCAACTCGCCAAAGAACTGGGATTAGATTACAAGGCAATTCAGCATCACATAAAAGTTTTAGAAAAAAATAACCTAATTTCTAGAATGGGTGAAAAATATGGTATTACTTATTTTGTTTCAACATTTCTTGAAGTAAACATGGAGACCTTTGAAGAGATTGCAAAAAAACTGGAAAAAAGTAAATAAACATTGGATCGGAGCTGAAATTTAGATGGAACCAACCTCCGGTATACTTTCTATTGTATCGATTGCAAACATGATTGTTCTTGGAATAATGATGTTTACATTTGGAAAAATGTATGCCAAAACTAAGGCACAACTACCGTTAGGGATGATTTTGGTGGCTGGATTACTTTTTTTACATAACATTATTGGCGCCTATGCATACTTTTCTATGGAGATGTTGTTTTCAAATGAAATTTTTCCATACATGGTTGGTGTGGGAATTGCAGAATTGGCTGGCCTTCTAATTTTTCTGAAAATAACCTTGGATTAAACTGGGTTTATTTGTAAGAAACCAAAAACAAGACCCGTGAAACAAAATTATCGCGAATACATCAAATTAAATAAAAATATACTTTTAGCTTTTGCTGCATCCATAACAATTTCTGCTACTGTAGCTCAACTAT
>JBFJMG010000104.1:0-4122 GCA_041634015.1 Nitrosopumilaceae archaeon | reverse complement strand
GATGGTGATGGACTTGGTATTGGTGCAGGGCATTTTGTTGCAGCAGGAAGACGAAATCTTGACATGACTTACATTATTTTTGATAATGGCGTTTATGGATTAACAAAAGGACAAGCCTCTCCAACTTTGAAGCTTGGTGAAAAAACAAAATCTCTTCCATCTCCAAACACAAATTACAATGTAAATCCAATTGGTCTTGCAGTAGCCAGTGGCTATACCTTTGTAGCTAGGGCTTATTCCTATGACGTAAGACATCTCAAAGACCTTATCGTGGCTGCAATTCGACACAAGGGGTTATCATTTTTGGATGTGCTGCAACCATGTCCAACTTATAATGATATTAACACAAGAGACTGGTATGCAGGAATAGATCTCGCCAAAGAATCAAAAGAACGCCATTCGAGAATTTACAAATTAGAAGATACTGGTTTTGATCCTGTCGTGCATTATAGTGAGGAAGCAGAAGTAAACGAAAAACTAAGCCAAGCATTAATCAAATCACTTGAATGGGGAAACAAGATTCCTACTGGAATATTTTACAAAAACGAGATAATAACCCCCTATAGCGGACGAATAGGTGATAAAATTCCAAACTATTCTGAAAATCCCCCTGCTGCTCAAAACATATCCTCAAATGGAAAACCATTGACTGATGTTTCCAAACTTTTAGATTCTCTTGAAGTTTAAATTACTTAAAAGACCTAATGAATTATTAGCAAGTTTTCTGTTAGTTAACCTTATCATTGAATCTAACCGATGCCAACAAGATATTTCGCAAGTCAATAATCAAGGGCTTCTTTGAGCCACATCTTGTAAAATTAGATTTTAAAAAATCAAAAATTAAACACCCCAAAATTTCTGATGACGGTCTCATGCAATCAAATCTTTTGCACGTTTTTTTTGATATTGAAACTGGCTCTGACTATCCTGATGGGGATGAATGGTTTATTGTTGAATTTTTATTTCCTTATGATTTTAAAATTCCCGATTCGTTAAAGGGGGCTGATTATTTTACAACAATTGCAGTTGAAGATGAGAAAAATTTTTGGCATCATCGAGAATTAATCCGTTACAAATATGGTAAATCAAAAAAACTAGATGAATCCCTGGAGTTTTTGGAACTAAAGTACAAAGAACTTCATTCTCTTTTAGAGCCTTTGGAAAAAGATATCAAATAATCTTCCAACCATCCTCTTTGAACTCAAATCTTCTCTTGCCAACAAGGGCCGTGTTTAATCTCCATCTTTTTGCTCTCTCATCAAATTTGTAAATCACCTCAGTGACTTTTTGGGGTAATTTTTCAGGGTCTAGATGATAAGGAAGCAATTCTAAAACAAAATCAATTTTTTCTATGGCATTGTTATACCACTGTCTGTCTGCAGAATCTACCACAAATATGATATTGGGTTTTCCTGCAAAACGTATCTGGATTTTTAAGGCATTTCCACGCCCCCGTCTTCTTTTCATTTCTTTGAACAGGTCTTTGACATTTTCCCATCTTTTGAAATTAAACCATTCAAAAAACTCTAAACTAAAAGTTATTGGTATCTCAAGGGCTAGCATACTTACATAATCTGGGTCATCCTGTTCAATTTCTTCCTGAACTACTTTGAACAATGAATTAAAGTACCCATACACAACTTCCATCTCCCAAGGAGAAATACCATAATACTTCATGTAGGTCACTGGAAGATCCTGACTCATTGTTTGAAGATCTTGAAAATTATAATTAAAGGTTCATTATTGATAAGAAATTTTTGTGTATAATTTAGAAATTAAATAATATTTTAAATTAAATTGTGTGGATATATTTCCACAAGTAAAATGAGCCAATAGTTCCTATTACAAATAACATTGGCTTCCATGCAAACACAGGAATGTTGGGAGTAGATAATTTTATTTTGTAATTATCAAAAACCGTATGGATATACTTGGAAATTCTACTATTCCATATTTTATACTCCACCTGGTATTTTTTTAACATCTCTTCTATTTCATATATGACTGGGGTCCTCTGACAAAACAAGTGTTGTAAATAATCACGAGAAACTTCGACTTCTGCATGAATTGCAATTAGTCCTTTTTTCATATCAACTAATCTGACGTGCATCTCCCAAGGCTTTTTGAGTTTAAGCGATAATCCATGGCCAATCTGTGATGGTTGTTTGTGCTCAAATTTTACCTTGGTAAAACCCTCATTGGAAAAAATCTTCATCAACTCTTCAAAACTTTTCTTGACTACAACGTGTAGCTGCTCCACGCCTTCTTTTGCATCCACCTGGATGTTTTCAGTAATTCCTTCCAAAAACGAGATCTTTTTTGGATATGTCGTTAGGTACTCCATTATTTGGCCTCCGAGGTAGCTCTATTTAAAGGAGTTTTCTAAAAATTTGAAAATTTTCACTCTGGCTTTAGACCACGAATGTAGACACATTGATCGTGAGATATGGCAACTTCACTTGGATTTATTTTTCTATCCGTTAGTCTTGCCCCTGAGTCTCTAACTAGTGCATATGGTTTGGAATCAGAACCTTCACCCATCTTATGATTGGCAATGGATGCCAAATTATCAACCACTGCTTGAAACGTAACCTTCAATGGATTTCCATCAAGATCTTTTTGTCCACGCAGGTCCTCGACAGGTTCTAATCCTGCACATGCAATTGCAACACCTGTTGTTCCAACACGTGAGGGCATTAATCTACTATCTACGATAATTACACCTACATGTATTTGCATTTTAAGAAAAATCTTTCTGCGAATCTCTTCAGCAACTTGATAGGGATTTTTAGGATACAAAATGATTTGGCCTTTTTTTGCATTTGATTTATCAATTCCGGCATTTGGTGCAATAATATCATCAGAAGCAGAAATAACAAAACCAGAAATCCCCCCTAAAATTTTATCAGATTCTCGAATAACAATTTCAGCAATCTTTGGATTCATGTTGTATTTTTTTCCAAGTGTTTTTGCTTCATCTGATTCTGCAATTGTATCAAGTGTTACTATTCGTCCTTGAGAAAATGAAACGAATTTACTTGAAATTACAATTACATCTCCATTCTCAAGCGTGACATGGTTTTCTTTTAGGGACTCAAACAATTCAGAGATTAAATCAAATGACTCTGTCTTTTTTTGAGTCTTTATGGGAATAACTGTTAGAGGCATGTTTTTGTTAGTTTTGAATTTCTTTTTTATTGTTCTGAAAAGCTTTTAATCTCTATGAAAAGCATTTTTGAGCATGAATATTACTGAAAAAATTCTCGCGCGTGCCGCTGGTAAACCACGCCTAGCTCCAGATGATGTAGAATTTGTAAATGTCGATAAAGTAATGATTCATGATGTCTCAGGCCCAGGAGTTATCAAAGTATTTGATAAACTTGCCAAACAGGGAATTAATACAGAAAAACTATCTGATCCTTCTAAAGTTTGGGTGGCCGAAGATCATTTTGTTCCTTCTGCAGAAAAGGCATCAGCAGAAAATATTGTGAAACTTTCTAATTTTACAAAAAAATATGGAATTCAAAAACACTTCAAATACGGAATGGGGCAATATGGTATTTGTCATACGCTTTCTCATGAAGAAGCATTAGTTTTACCCGGGGAAGTTTACGTGGGTGGCGACTCTCATACCAATACAACGGGGGCACTTGGAGCATTTGCATGTGGATTGGGACACACTGACGTTGCATATGTTTTACTTAATGGGAAGATTTGGTTCAAAGTTCCTGAGACTTTATACTTTAAGCTAAATGGAAAATTGCCCGACCACGTCATGGCAAAGGATCTAATTTTAAAGATCATTGGAGAGATTGGTACTGATGGTGCCGCATACAAAGCCATGCAATTTGGTGGTTCAGGAATAGACGAAATGTCAGTTGAGGAACGCCTCACATTGACCAACATGACTACAGAAGCGGGGGCCAAAAACGGAATTATAGAACCTGATCAAAAAATATTTGATTACTTGAATACTCGAGGAGCTGCAAAGTTCAATGCAGTAAAAGGAGATGCCGATGCTGAATATTCCAAGGTCTACGAATACGAAGCATCTGAAATGGAGCCGTTGGTGGCAAAACCATTCTCCCCGGCAAACGTTTCAGTTGTAAGAGATGCGCCATC
>JBFJMG010000103.1:0-4135 GCA_041634015.1 Nitrosopumilaceae archaeon | reverse complement strand
TGTTGGTTTAGGCAGTTCCTCACTAATTGGTTTCTTTCTTAGATATTGTTCGGCTAAATTTTTTACATAATTACGTTCGTGTATGGAAATGACCTCACCACTTTGTGCTGCGCGTTTTATTTGTTCAAGAAGTTTACGATCTCCACGATCTTGTAGCAATAATTCATTTACATCATCCAGAATAAATTCCACCATAATCTCTGAAAGTATAGAATTTAATTGGTTAAAAAAAATCTTCGTTTGTTTCTTTTAAAGGTTGCAGTGATTTAGTTAGAGTAAATCTTCCTTGCCTGAATTATGACCGTTCTCATGTAATCCTTAGCGGTAGAATCCGATACGCCCATTTGTTTGGCTCTTTTGAATAATTCAAGTTCTCTAGGGTTTTTCAGATAAAAACGGAGAAGAAAATTTAATCTATGAGACCTTTTTTCGTCGTTTTTCATGAATTAATATCAAAAATTCATCTAAAAAGAAGATGGTATTGTGTAATAACCATTAATCCATACCCGTGTATTTGGATAATCGAGACGGCATGTTTTTTAAGTTTAAAATATTGGGTATGTTCAATAAATTTTGAAGATGAAAAAAGAATATGTGGTTAAGAGTATTGATGCATCCTCAGACGGATCACCATATGTGATAGTAACGCTAGCCTCAGCCAAAGAGCTAAAAGAGGGAATGCAACCACAATCACCAATGGGTCCAAAAGTTATGGGCTTTACTAACATGAATGATATGATGAAAGATCTAAACAAGATGTTTTCTGGTATGGGCGGTATGCAGGGAGGATTAACCGCCATAAAGCTTGAAATGCACGAATACAAACAAATGGGAATTACAGTAGGCGACAAAGTTTACTTAGAATTAACAAAAGCAGAGTCTTTAGGAGTTTAATAAATTTTTTAAAAATTGTTTAGAAGGTTATTAAATCCGAATATTAGGATCTTCTGCTTTTAGTTTTTCCCAATCTGCCAAAAAGTTTTTCAGACCAATATCAGTTAGAGGGTGTTTTAACATCTTTCCTAAAACTGCAGGAGGTAATGTAACTACATCTGCCCCAATTTTTGCGGCTTGAACTACGTGCATTGGATGTCTTATGCTTGCAACTAAAATTTGGGTAGAAAATTTGTAATTTGAAAAAATCTCCTTTATTTCACTAATTAGTTGCATCCCCTCTTGTCCGATATCATCTAATCTTCCTATAAATGGGCTAACATATTTTGCCCCTGATTTTGCAGCTAAAACTGCTTGGTTAGGTGAGAAAACCAAAGTCACATTAACAGGAATTCCTTCTGCTGTCAAAGATTTACAGGCCTTAAGACCATCAGCAGTCATTGGACATTTTACTATGACGTTTTCCCCATACTTCCTTAGTCTACGACCTTCCTCCATCATACCCGAATATTCGGTACTAACAACCTCAAGGCTAACATCTCCCTTGATTATTCGTGAAATTTCTTCCATCGTTTTTTGAGGCTCACCTCCTTCCTTGGAAAGTAAAGATGGATTAGTTGTAATACCATCTAATAGTCCCATATCATTATACATTCGAATAGATTCTAGATTGGCAGTATCTAAGAAAATTTTCATTTTGAAATACTCCTAATTTCTTTTACTTTTTTTGTTATATTAAAAGATGTTATTCCGTGTTTTTCTAATAATTGTTGGATTTCATTATCTCTACACGATTCTCCAAATTTGTCCTGAGCGCCGATTCTTCTTATGGGTATTGGGTACCTTTCTGAAACGCTTTCGCTTACTGCTGAGCCTAAACCACCAATAATATTGTGTTCCTCTATAGTAACGATTCCTCCTGTTTCCCGTGCTGCTTTTTCAAGTAAATCTTCATCCAAAGGTTTGATGGAAAACAGGTCTATTACTTTACAAGAAATTCCTTCCTGCTGTAAAATGTCGGAAGCATCGAGAGCCAATTTTACAGTAGTTCCACATGCTGCAATAGTACAATCTGGGCCCTCTCTTAATGTAATTCCTTTTCCAATTTCAAATTCCTGAGAGGCGGTATGAATCAAAGGAGTCTTTGATCTAGCCATTCTCATGTAAAATGGCCCGTATTCTTGTGAGATTATCCATGTAAGTTTGTTAACGGCAACTGTATCAGATGGTATCAAAACCCGCATATTTGGAATAGCCCGCATTATTGCAATATCTTCTATCTGTTGGTGTGACCCACCGTCTGCACCGACAGAAAGACCTCCGTGTGAAACAACTAATTTTACATTCAAACCTTTTTTATCCCCCCTTGATGGGTACGCAATTGCGTTTCGTATCTGATCCACTGCCCTACCTGGAAGAAAAATTGCATAAGTACTAGCGAATGCTGTTTTACCAGAAATTGCCAATCCTGCCGCTACCGAAACAAGATTTGCTTCTGCAATTCCAACATTTATGAACCGAGTAGGAAATTCTTTCCCAAAATTAGCGGTCTTGAGGGAGTCAGTGGTATCGGCTCCCAATACTACAACATTATCATTTTCTTTTCCAATTTCAATTATCGTTTTTCCATATTCAGAACGCATGTCGGTAAATTTTTGTTCTACCAATGTCAAATGTAACCTGCCTCTTTTGCCATTTTAGTAATTTGTTCTTTCTTTTTTCCAACGGAATGAAGTTCTATCCATCTTAGGACCAGTTCAGAACCACCTAGTTCATTTGCCTTTTTCAAAAGGAGTCGTCGTCTTTCATTTAAAACAAGTCCTCTAAAATCCCTAATGGCTCCTCTGAGGTCATTTTGTCCGATTAATGCGCTTCCTCCCACAAAGACTCGGGCCCCATCCTCAAAACACGAAGCAATGTTTTGCGAGGTTACGCCTCCATCAGCCTCGATAAATCCTTCAAATTTTCCCTCAGATAGTACTTGAGTTAAATTTCTCATTTTTTGATGTGTAGATTCGATATATTGTTGACCAGATTTTCCCGGCACCACGGACATAACAATTAGTTGGTCAAGTGTAGAAAGAAATTTGTGAGTCCATGTGGGAAGTTGGGTTTCAGGGTTAATTGCCAAACCCACTCCAATTTGTTGTTGTTTTAAGTAATCATGAATTTCTCCGAAACTTGATTCATCACAAACTTCCGCATGAACTGTAATAATATCAGAACCAGCGTCGACATAATTTTTGATATGTTTTTCAGGTTCATTGATCATTAAGTGGGTGTCAAAAGGAATTATGGTAAGTGGGCGTAGCTCTCTAATTTTATTATGATCAAAAGTGGTGTTTGCCACAAATTTACCATCCATAACATCAAGATGAATGTAATCAGCTCTACCATGCACACATCGTTTAACCTCATTTGCCAAATTGGTCATATCCCCCGCTATGATGGATGGTGCAATTTTGAAATTACTGTCTAGCTCTAAATCAATTATCGGCGCAATATCAACTTCTGGGGCTTTTCCATGCCATTGGGGATTGTCTTCCATATGCTCAACTGCTTTGCCTTTAATTGTCCTAGCAATAATGATAGTTGGCACTCCTTTGGTAGATATCGCACGTTCTACTGCGTTGTCTATTTGTTCAATCCTGTGACCATCAATTTCTATTACATTCCAACCAAACGAACGCCATTTATCCCCAGTCTTCCATCTTGAAGCATCCTTCCACATTTCTGATAAATCTGATCCAACTAATTCTGCATCTAGAGGCATTATTTTTTCAGTGTACGAATCTTGTTGTATAAAATTACGATCTAAGATGGCTGTAAGATTATCCACTTTATACTTAGCAGCAGTCATTGAGGCCTCCCAAACTTGACCCTCGTCGGATTCCCCATCTCCAATGATGGTGAAAATTCGATGGTTTTTCCCATCCATTTTGGCTGCTAACGCCAAACCTATCGAAAATGATAAACCTATTCCGAGAGAACCTCCACAAAATTCTACTCCTGGGCATTTTAAATCCGGGTGACCTTGGAGTCTACTACCAAATTTGCGCAGAGTGTCAATTTCAGAATCCTCAAAATAACCCGCTACAGCTAGATTCGAGAAAAGTCCAGGCGCAGCATGGCCCTTTGATAAAACTAATCGATCTCGATCTTCCCACAATGGATTCTTCGGGTCAAATTTTAGATATTTGTAAAATAAAACGCCCATTATTTCTGCCATAGAAAAAGATCC
>JBFJMG010000102.1:0-4214 GCA_041634015.1 Nitrosopumilaceae archaeon | reverse complement strand
GTCATATCCATTTTTAGGTACATGAAGAAAAATGAGAAAAGATTTGGTATGGAGATTCACATGCGCGATTTAATGAAGGTCGCAAAAGCGTAAATCAACCAAAACTAACAGAACCAAAATTCTCCCTCATTGTTTGAGAGGATTTCATGTTGTAATCATAAACAATTGGAGAATAATCATTTAGAACTTCTTTCATCGCATCAATAGATTCAGATAGATAAAATCCAGGGCAGTCCCCAGTGAATTGAAAAGTTGCATGAACCCGTGCCTTTCCTTGCTCGTTTTCAAGCCAAGTGGAAAATGGATAAAGATAACACACACCAGGACGATCTGGGTGCATGCTACAGCCTCCTTTTTCATCTAAGAACCTACACGAAATATGGGTACCATCATCAGCTTCTTTCTCATCTTTTTTTCGTTTGAGATTAATTGTAGTCATTGTTGTGCCCTGACCTGTGGGTCCGGGTTCCTGCCATGTTGCCATAATTGTTTCATTTTTGATAAAATCAGATGTCTTTGAATACTTTAGGCCTTTTCCAATTTTAATTAAATCTGAAGATGTCAATGGAAGTCTACCCTGTCTGTCACAGCAATTGTGACAATCAGGCCAGTAGCATTTCCATAAAATGTATTTTTTTTCTTTTGTAAGATAGGGAATGTGAAAAACTACATCTTTGACCTTAACAGGATAATCACTCACATCGTTAATTTTTTGTAGCATAAAATCATGCAAAATCGGGTCAACATCCCAGTCTTTTTCTAAAAGTGTTAGTGATTCTTGAATTTCTTTTTGGGACAAGTATTTAGTATATTTGGTTTTTTGATTATTATTAATGTTGAGTGAAAAAGGAAAATATGCACAGGCTACTCATAGTAGACGATTGGTCTGGAAAGAAATCGTTTGGCCAATAATATTGGAGCTTAATGATGTTTCTTTTACTTTGACTCAATATCAAAAAAAACGAGACGAGGTATGTAAAAAAAATAATTTAGACATATCAAAGACATCACGGGGATTAGCGTCATTGTTGCAAAAAGGAGTGTTAATCAAAGAAAAAAATCTCTATTCTATTCATTATAGATTAATTCCATACATGAGACTAAAAGCTGAATGCAATTATGCAACTGCAATTCATGAAGTTCGCATGAAATAGTTTTCACCAAATAATTATATTCCAAGCAAACCGCTTGTCCTTTGGTAGCCCGATAGTCTAGTGGCCAAATAAATTTAGGTTAAGGATTCCGCGCTCTGGATCTAATAGAGAGGATACGCGGGGACGGCAGTTCGAATCTGCCTCGGGCTACTATCTTGATGCCTGGGCTATTCTTTCTAATTCGTATTTTTTCTTGACAGACGGTGCAGCCGGATCATTATTTGCTGCAAGAATTAATTGGTCAGCCAGATGCTCTTCCATGGCTTTTGGATTTGAAAAGGTTGCATCTCTTACGCTTTCGGCAATGAATCGTAATGCAAGATCTACTCGTCTTAATGGAGATACATCAACTGAAACGTGATAAACAGTACCACCATAAACAATTCTTGTGGTGTCCTCATTTGGTGCAGAATGCTCTACTGCTCGCACTAAAACTTCAACGGGATTTTTACCAGTCTTTAAGTGAATTATCTCAAGTGCTGCTTTTACGGTATTAAAAACGCGAATTTTTTTGCCAGCCATTCGCCCAGTGTTTTTTGCATATTTTTTTCCAAAATGCATTATCTTGTTTGTTAGTCGTTCTACAATGTTTACATCAATTTTGTTAAAACGCTTTAGTGCAGAACGTCCAAATGTTAATGGAATAATCATTTTTCTCAAAGAAATTGCAGTTTTTAATCCTGGGTCTTGAATCTCAATTCCAGATAAATCCCATTTTCTAAAAAGTAAAAGGTTTTGAGTTTCAGCCATAAAATTACCTTCTTGGTTTTTCCTTCTTTCCTATTACTAGTTCATGAAGGGATGTTCCATTTACTTTGAATACTTTGAATCGGACTCCTGGAATATCACCCATTGCACCACCTTGTGTTGCGCCCATTCCTTCTACATGAATTTCATCGTGTTCATCAATGAAGTTCATTGCACCGTCACGGGGCAAAAATGCAGTAACCGTTTTTCCATTTTTTATTAATTGAACTCTAACACATTTTCTAACTGCAGAGTTTGGCTGTTTTGCCTCTACTCCGACTTTTTCTAAAACAATTCCTCTAGCCTGTGGTGCACCTGCAAATGGGTTTGATTTTTTATCTAAACCAAGTTTTCTTCGCTTGTAAGTAGAAATAGACCATCTCTGGGTCTTTCGTTTTGATTTTAAAACTCGACCTGCAAATAATCCAAGTGGTGATTTTGCCATAATTTTACCACTCCAATGTTTGAGGCGCCGGAGAGTTTATCAACACTCTCGTGATATCAAAATATCTTTTGGCAAGAAGTCTTGCCTTCTCAGCATTTCTGCCTTCTCTTCCTACTACAATTCCTTTTTTCTTTGGATCAACCACTACTAACGCCTCCATTGTTCCATCTGGACGTTCATTTAATTTTATCTCTTCGATGAGTTTAGGATTTAGCATATTTTTCAAAAATGTAGCTGGATCATCATGAAATTCCACTAGTTCAACATTTTTCTTTACAAGGTTTTGAAGAGATTTAATGTGAGACCCTCCCTTTCCAATTGCTAGACCCATTTTTCCATTATTTACAACAAAAATAACTCGGTTCTGTTTTTCATCTTCGATGCAATCTCTTGCAGTTGCACCGGTGACATTTTGAAAAAGCGACATTAATCGCATTTGATCAGTTGTTAGTTTGATGGATTGGGTCATAAAGAATCTTAATTATGAAATTGCCCTCAGAGCTGCATTTAAACGTTCATAGAACTTTGTTGTTTTTCTTATCATTATACTCATTTGTTCTCTGATTCTTTTAGAATTGATTTGACGTTTGTGTCACTTAGTGAATTGAACGAAACCGTGGATACACGAAATTGATTACCACAAAGTTTTCCTAATGCAACTGATGAGCCATCAAATTTTATTGTAGGCACTTTGATTTTTTTTGCATCACTTTCAATTTTTTCATATGCTTGATCTTTTATTGAGTGAGATAATACTATTAATTTAGAATCCTTTATCGAATTCATTACTTCTTTAGTACCAAAGGTACAGTTTTTCTCTTTTATCTCATCTCTTAGAGCTTTTTCTAACAACTTGCTCATTTTCTCTGCCTACAAAAAATAGCTAGACTGACCTTTATAGGTTTATTGTTGAATTACAAAAAAAATCTAAAATTGCAAAGGAATTTTTTGGTTTTATTATGAATTTGAAAATACCTTACTAACGATAGTCCCTATTGAAGAGAAAACAGAAGCTATCTGATCAATAAAGTCAGGACTGGTTTGTTCTTGGCTAGGTTCTTGCACATCCCTAGTGGGAGGCTCTGGGGGCGGAGTAATGGGTTTTGGTGTTGAATCCTTTTGAATGTTGTTTTGTAAATTATATTTTTCAAGTTGTAATTTTGTTTTCTCAAAATTATAGCCAGAAACCTTTTGTTTTGGATCAATTGACAATGCCAGACCATACAAGTTCATTGCTTCTTCAAAATTGCCTGTCGTTGATAGAACATTTGCCTTGTTATTTAATGCAGGGGCAAAATTGGATTGAAGATCTAGTGCAGTATCAAAATGGGAAAGTGCTTCTGAATAAAAACCAAGTTTAGCAAGAGCTACTCCCTTGTTGGTGAGAATCTCAACATTATCGGGCTTATCGATAAGCGCTTCATCAAAATGTGAAATTGATTCTTGATATTTACATAAACGAATCATTGCAGGCCCCATTCCGTCATAGTAAGAAATGGAGTAAAGATAATCACCTTTGTCACAGTTTAATTGTATTTGGTTTAATAAAATTCCAAGCTCAACATCTTCTACCGATAAATTTTTTCTAGGTTCTTTTGGTTCTTCTTTAATTTTAGGTGTAATTTTAGGTTGGTTATTTTCCTGAATTGGTGTCGTAGATTTTGGTTTGTCTTCTATTGGTTGTGGTTTTTGTTTTGGTTGTTCAATTTGTGGCGGATCGGTTGCTTTGGGTTCTTTATTTTCAATAGGTTCTGAAATGGGCGGCTCCTCAGTTTCATCTGTAGGTTCCTCAGCTTCAGGGGTTGTTGCAAAATCAAAGGTAGCAGTATTTTCAGACTCGCCATAAAAAGCAACTATGGAATAGGTTC
>JBFJMG010000101.1:0-4246 GCA_041634015.1 Nitrosopumilaceae archaeon | reverse complement strand
GCTGTCTGCATGATCTTACGAATTGACGATGTAATTGCAGTATCTGGTGGATCAGGCGGTGGTGGACCGCCTCCTGGAATGCCTCCTGGCATGGGTTAATTAACAGTAAACGATTTTTAAAAATTAAAGTTCTAGGTAACTACTCCCATAATATGAAAAAATTAGGGATTGATTTAGGTGGAACAAAAATTGAAGGAATTTTTCTTGATGAAAATTATAAAGTAATCACTCGCAAACGAATACCCACTCCAAAAAACAAATATGATGAAATTGTTAATTCCACCGTAGAATTAATCAATCTAATCAAAACAGATGAATCAACAATTGGGATTTGTACACCCGGAGCGATATCAAAAAAAACAGGTCGGATAAAAAACAGTAACACTCAATGTTTGATAGGAAAACCATTCAAAGAAGATCTAGAAGAAAAAATCGGCTCTCCAATCAATATGGAAAATGATGCAAACTGCTTTGCATTAGCAGAGGCAATACTAGGAAGTGCCCAAAACTACGATTTGGTATTTGGGGTAATCATGGGAACCGGAGTTGGGGGTGGAATTGTAATTAACCAAAGGCTCCATAAAGGAAGAACAAACATAGCCGGAGAATGGGGACATCACCAATTATTTGCACACGGCAAATCCTGTTATTGTGGTAAATCAGGCTGTGTTGAGACGTACATTAGTGGTCCGGCCTTGGAACAACAGTGGTTTGAACTTACCGGAGAAACAAAATCCCTTGAAGATATAATTCAAAAACAGCAGCACCCGCAATTTATCCAATGGAAAACTGAATTTTTAGATAATTTTGCAACGGGTTTAGCAAATGTTATAGACATTTTAGATCCAGATGCTATTGTTTTAGGAGGAGGACTATCAAACATTGACTTTCTATATGACGAGGGCGTCTCGGTAGTTCACGCCAAAGTATTCAGTGATTTAGTAGATACTCCAATTTTAAAAAATAAACTAGGAGATTCTGCAGGAGTTTTTGGGGCTTGCCTAATCTAATTTATTGAGGCTCTATCGTTGCGGGGGGTTTACTAGATATGGTATAGGTTACCCATGTAACGTCTTCTATCTCATTTGTGATTCTATTACTTATTTTCTCAAGTAAACCATGAGGAAGTCTTGTCCAATCAGCTGTCATTGCATCAATGGAATCAACAACTCTAACCATCACAATATTGCCATAACGTCTCTCGTCACCTACTACACCTACTGCCTTATCTTCGCCTACAACTGCAAATGCCTGCCAAACTTTATCGTACAGTTTTGCTTCTAGTAACTCTTCTTCAATAATTTTACTTGCAACCTTAACGATTTCTAATTTTTTAGTAGTAACTTCCCCAATTATCCTAACAGCCAAACCTGGTCCAGGAAATGGATGTCGTATGATCAAATTCTCAGGCACTCCAAGAATTTTTGCAACTTTTCTTACTTCGTCTTTGTATAATTCTCGAAGAGGCTCTAAAATTTCCAGATTCAACCACTCCGGTAAACCTCCGACATTATGATGTGATTTTATCACAGCAGCGGGTCCTTTTGAAACCCCACTTTCAATTACATCTGGGTATAAAGTTCCTTGAGCTAACCATTTGAATGGACCATTTTTTTCTGCAAACTCTGTGAAAATTTTAACAAATTCCTCGCCAACAATTTTTCTCTTTTGCTCTGGCTCAGAAATTCCTTTTAATTCCTCTAAAAATCGATCCGCTGCAGAAATAGGATTAAAATTTACTTTGAAATTATCTTTGAACATTTTATTAATTTCAGTTTCTTCATTTAATCTTAGTAATCCATTGTCCACAAAAACGCACTTGAGTCTTTCTCCAATTGCCTTGTGGATAAGTAATGCTGCAACAGTGGAATCGATCCCACCGCTCACTCCACATAAAACATTCCCCTCTATTTTTGCAATCTTGTTGACCGTATTTTCAATAAAGGCCTCCATAGTCCAATCTTGTTTTGCATGACAAATTTTTAGAACAAAATTTTTTAAAATTTCACTTCCTTGTTCTGTGTGCATTACCTCCGGATGAAATTGAATCCCGTAAACCTGTTCATCTTTCTTTGCAATTGCAGCTGCTTTTGCATTTTCTGTGTGACCAATTATTTGAAAGCCTTGTGGAATTTGTTCAGCCTCATCCCCATGACTCATCCAAGCCCTCACCGATTTCCCAATTCCATTTAACAGATCATCATCGTTATCAATGGAAAGAAGAGACGATCCGTATTCTCGATTTGCTCTCTTTACTTTTCCACCAAAATTGTTTACAATTAACTGATGGCCATAGCAAATTCCCAAAATGGGTAAACCCATTTTGAAAACCTGATTTGTGGGTTGTGGTGCGTTTGAATCATAAACACTCGCTGGCCCTCCAGAAAAAATGACGCCTTTTGGTTGGTGCTTTTGAATTTCTTCACTAGTAATGTTGAAGGGTACCAACTCTGCGTAGACAGAAAAATCCCTAATTCTCCTACAAATAAGATGACTATATTGAGATCCAAAGTCTAATATGAGAATTTTATCCATCGAATCACTTGTTCTGATTTTCAAGCATTCGTGTAAATGACCATCCAACGGTATTGATAATCTCTTTTATTCGCTCGTTTTGCCTATAGTTTTTGATAATGATTTCCCTAAGGTTGGAGCCATTTTTATTTAAAACATAGTCAATAATAGATTCTTTTTGTATACGTCCGACATCTGCTTCTGTGGAATCTTTTAATTTCATTTCGCCAATAATTCTTTCAAGAAAAAATGATTTGAAGGGAGGAGTGTCGGGGTTTATGTTTACATCTTCATTTAATACAATAGAAACCTGTTCGGGTGTAACAAAAGCATTAGCAATTATACCTCCATCTGGACCGCCAGTAATTGGGATTGCATTTTCAGTTTTTTTGGGTTTGACTCCTAATGCTGAGGCCTTTGTAAAACTAGACTGTTTTAGTACCGTATCTAAAAATTCAATATTTTTTTTCAAAAATTCAATCTCTTCCTCATGATTGTGTATTTTCTCAGTCAAGCGATCTTTTAACTCCAATAGATCTTGAATCTGTTTCTCTGAAAACTCCATAAAGTACCTAAGTATTATGGTTATTAAAACGCATTTAGGATTTTATTATGCCCTCAATATCTGTAAACCTAATTTTTTTAAAACCTTTGATATACTCTGACGTCGTGTAAAATCGAATCTTATTTTTTTTCGACAACCACTCCAATAATTCTTTTCCCCGGCGAAGTTTTTTCAATTTTAGTTTTTTATCACTAGCTTTTGTTTTAGAAAATTTACCAATGATTTTACCAAAATCCATTCCAAATAATATTACATTTTTTGCTTGCATATGATATGCTAGAAATACACATCTATCGCCATCTGTAAATCCCCCAAAATTATGTAACCTTCCAATTGGGTGAGTTTGTGTTGTTCCAATACAATTTTTGAAATTTTCTACCAAATGCAACTTTGCCATATTATCACCATGAGCATGTGCAAGAAAAATTGCTTTTGTTTTTCCAACTTTTTTCAGAGAATCTTCATCCCCATCCAAATCTGTAACCACAATGTCTGGTGTAATTCCTTTTTTTTCTAAAATTTCCACTGCACTATCGGCGACTATTTTTGTGATAAAATCAAATTTCTTCAATATTGGAATGGCTTTTGATAAAGAAGGTCCTGCACCAATCACAAAAATAGATTTTCCCCGAATTTTTTTTTCTAGTTTTTTAATATCAAAATCCTCACTTAAAATCACATCTAACAATAAAGCAGAGTCTTCGTCGGCTTTTTTATTAAAATTAAAATCTTTTACGATTTTTTCATATTTTGAATACCACCCTGGAATCGTCATATAACTAAAATTTGCTTTCATTATGATAAACTATGTGAATAAATTAGGACCAGTTAAGGTTGGAGAGTCGTTTCCTGTTAGAATTATGGGAATTTTGAATACCAGTCCAGAATCCTTTTACAAAAAATCCATTAAGACAACAAATCAAGACATAAAATCACATGTAATTAAAATGCAAGAGGAGGGTGCTGATTTTATTGACATTGGAGGCATGTCCACCGCCCCATATCTTTCGACCGTCATACCTGAGAAGATTGAGGCACACAGAATCACAAGCGCAATTCGAATTGTCCAAAAGATTTCTAATTTACCTATATCAGTTGATACCTGTAGGGCAGAAGTTGCAAAAAGTGCTTTAGAACTAGGTGCAGAAATAATTAATGATATTTCGG
>JBFJMG010000100.1:0-4331 GCA_041634015.1 Nitrosopumilaceae archaeon | reverse complement strand
ATAAGATTTGTAGATTTTGTGGCACATTTTGAAACTGTAATTGTTCTTCTGGATGGAGATAGAAAAGGAAGGTATCTTACTGCCAAAATTAATGAGCAATTACAACGTCGTACCCATGTTGATTTATTGTTTAAAAAGAGACTCATCTCAATTACAAAGGGCAAAATAAGATTTATTGAACAACTTGTAAGTTACGAATCTTATCTTTATTGATAGGTAATTTCTAAGGCCACAAGCCTTTTTGATTAAAGGCCTCAACTACTCGACCTACTGCCAAAACCATTGCTGCCCTTCTCATGTCGATTTTGTGTTTCTTTGAAAGTGCAAAGGAGTCTTTAAAGCCTCGAACAATGTGTTCTTCCATTTTCTTTGCCACTTCTTCAAAGGACCAATAATATCCCATGTTGTTTTGAACCCATTCCAAGTATGAAATACAAACACCTCCGGAATTGGCCAAAATATCTGGAACTATTAGGACCTTTTTCTTGTATAAGATTGGGTCTGCTTCTGGGAGTGTAGGACCGTTTGCAGCTTCACCAATAATTTTACATTGAATCTTTTGGGCAATTTTGGAATTGATTTGATTTTCTAAAGCTGCAGGGATTAATATGTCACATTTGGTTGTTAAGAGCTGTTCTGTTGTTATTTTTTTACTTCCTGGAAATCCTACAACACTTCCTCTATTTTTTTTCCATTCCATTAGTTTTGACATTTTAATTCCAGATGTATTGATAATAGCACCTCTTGAATCACTTGCTGCAATTACTTTTGATCCCATTTTCTCTAGATATTCTCCTGCAAAAGTTGCTGCATTACCAAATCCCTGTAAAACAACTTTTGCACCTTTGAGGTTTAACTTCAAATGTTTGGCTGCTTCCCTAACACAGTAGGCAGTACCCAAACCTGTCGCAACATTGCGTGCAAGAGAACCACCCATTGAAATTGGTTTGCCTGTGATAACTCCCGGTTGCAATCTGTTCTCATGTAATTTGCTAAAGACGTCCATTATCTGAGTCATCTCTTTGCCTGTTGTGTAAACATCTGGTGCAGGAACATCTTTTTGTGGACCAATAACTTCAGAAATCATATAGGCGAATCTTCTAGTAATTCGTTCTAATTCATCTTCACTTATTTTTTCTTTTTTGGGATTAACAAAAACTCCTCCTTTTCCACCACCCAAGGGGACATCAACAACAGCACACTTCCAAGTCATCCATGATGAAAGAGCCATCACCTCACGTTCCATGTACTTTACTCCACCTTCCGGATCAAAGTATCGAATGCCTCCCTTGTATGGGCCTCTATCATTGTTGTGTTGACTACGAAAACCTGTGAATACTCTAATTTTTCCATTATCCATTTTAACTGGAATTTTAACACGTAAGACTCTATTTGGCATTGCAAGATATTCACGAATGCCTTTGTCTTTAATTCCTAAAATGTCACAAGCATCATTGACTTGCTTTGTTGCATTTTCAAATGGATCGGATTGAACCAAGTTATTCGAAATTTTGTTTGGCATACAATATTTAAGTTTGCTTTTCAAAACTAGGTTTGGTCCGATCGATGGTCAAAAAAACCATTCATAGGAACCGGTATTTGAATAGGCAAATCAAATAAGAAAAATGAGGATTGCTAAATGTATACTCTTTTGGAGTTTAGTTTGCGTTCCAATTTCTCAATGGCCTCATCAAGGGATCTGATGTTAAATTCTAAAAAATTTGAGATTTGAAAAATTGCCCCATATCTTTCTCCCAGTTTTGAAACTAAATTATTTTTCTCCAAAACTTTAAGGTGATGTTGAATCGCTTTGTAATCTAACCCTAGGTCCAATGCTAATTGATGTGTGTTAGAGGGTTTTTGTAAAAGAAGTTCCACTATCCTTAATCTTGTAAAACCTCCACGCGTACTTGTAAATAAATACAAAAGGAGTTTTCTCGTATGGCGATCTGGTTTATGATTATTGTTTGGTTTTTCTTCTATTATTTTTTTTAATTCTAGTAATGGGGCCCTATTCATCTTAATCATAATAGACATAATTGGCATAAAATAGTATGTCCAGATCTTTTCCATATTCGTCAATGAGGAGGCTAGTTTTGTGAATTACTGATAATTACCCTTAAATTAACAGAAAAGGGAGTTTTCGTGACATGATGGCTTCACGTGGATATGATATGACGCCTACAATGTATTCTCCAGATGGGAGAATATACCAGGTTGAGTATGCAATTGAGACTGTAAAACGCGGGACACTTGCAATTGGTGTTAGAACCAATCAAGGAATAATTATGGCAGTTGAAGAAAAGCCTAGAGCATTACAAACATCAAATATTACTCAAAAAATTTTTCAAGTAGATACCCATATCGGAATAGCGGCTGCTGGATATATTCCAGATGCCAGAGTTCAAGTTGATAATGCTCGGTTTTTTTCTCAAAGCAATAAGATGGTCTATGATGAACCAGTAGAAGTAGGAACAGTTGCAAAACATCTAGCTGACCAGTCTCACCAGTTTACTCAGTACTCAGGTGTAAGACCATATGGTGTTGCTTTAATTATTGCCGGAATTGACCAAAAAGGCGAATCAGTTTTCGTAACAGATCCGAGTGGAACATACGTACCATATTCAGCTGTTGCAATTGGAGCTGGTTCAGAAGAAGTTAGTGACTTTTTAGAAAAAAACTACAAGGAAGATCTTTCATTAGAAGATGCTGCGGCACTAGCAGTAGCAGCAATTAATCTTAAAACAGAACAAAAGGAAGGTACCAAGCATATCAAAATGGCTAAAATAACATCAGACTCTAAAACATTAGAAAAAATTTCAGATTCTGACTTGGAAAATTATTCTAAAATTGCTGATCAGAAATTCCCAAGGCCATCATAATCCGATTAGTTTTTGCCCATAAATTGATGCAAATTCAAATTATACGTGTAAGAGAAAATATCATATGGGTTTAGGAAGTTATTGGGGAGAAGTTTTAGATGTTCTTCGAGAAATTATTCCAGTTTATGACAAGGTAAATTCTTACATTTCTTTAGGGAAGGATAAAAAACACAGGATACAGGGTATTTCGGGAAGAGTGTTTCCAGGAGATAAGATTCTTGATGCAGGATCAGGATTTGGGAACATGTCAAAGACTGCAGCAAGTTTGTGTAATGACAACTTAGCTATTACTCTTTATGATCCTCTTGTTCCGATGTTGAAAAACACAAGTACTTTTTTTGATAAGACTCCCACTCTATCCTGTGGTGTTTTTGAACACATTCCCTTCGGAGATGAAAAATTCGATGCAGTTCTTTGCGGGTATTCCTTGCGTGATGCGATAAACCTTCGAATCGCCATTTCAGAGATTCATCGCGTACTAAAACAAGGAGGAAGATTTGTCATAGTGGATTTAGGAAAGCCAGATAATCCGATTATTCGGGCTGGAGTTTCATTTTACCTTAGAGCTATTTTGCCAATAATTGCATTTGTTGCAGCAGGAAAACTTGGTTTAAAATTTGCCACCCTTTATGGGACATACAAAAGATGGCCACAAAATAAAAAACTAGAGGAACTCTTACTAGAAAAATTTACCAAAGTAGAGTTTGAAAAAGATCTTATGGGTGGTGCCATCATGGTTGCAGCATACAAATGAAAAAAACCCTCTGGCTTGTAAACATCACCGGAATTTTAATTGGAATTTCGTATGGGATGCATGGGCCAATTTTACCAGTCTTTGCAAAGGAAATCATCGGTGCATCTTATGCAGAACTAGGTCTTATCGGTCTTACCAATTTTCTTCCTTACATGTTTATTCCAATTTTCGTGGGAATTTTACTTGATAGATTCAACAATGGTTACCTATTGTCAATCGGTGTTGTAATAAACTCCGCGTCAATTTACCTACTATCAATTGCTCAATCCGTTCCTGAGTTAATGGGATTTAGAGTCATGACAGGAATAGCACATGCTTTTTTTTGGCCACCATGTGAATCAATAATATCAAACGTAAGTTCATCGAAAGAGCGAGTTAAAAACATCGCGAGATTCACAGGATTTTTTGTTTCAGGATTTATGATTGGTCCTTTATTGGGAACGTTGTTTTTAGAGACATATGATGATGCCTATAGGCTATTGTTTCAGGTAGCTGCATTTGTCCTGGCAGCAGCTTTAGTTTCATCCCTCGGTGTTTCTAGAAGAAAAATTACAATACATCAGGAAAGATTTTCATTTTCATCCATCAAGGAGATGGCAAAATTTCCTCCAATAATCGTAATGTTGATTTATTGTACAGCCTCATTTGGGATGATCCTAACTATTTACCCGGCATTCCTTAGCGATAGATCGTTT
>JBFJMG010000099.1:0-4387 GCA_041634015.1 Nitrosopumilaceae archaeon | reverse complement strand
CTGCAGGGAATCGTAGTTTTATGCAATATCGAAATTGACAAAAAAGTACAACAAATTGATGCCGAGATAAAAATTATTGAACAGTGGCTAGACATTATTTCTCAAAAACAAGAGAACTCTTCTTATGATGCTTCAGGCAGAATCACAACTGAGACCAATCCCGAATATACTGTACAATATAGAGAGTCTGATCTTAACTTTATCTCAAGAAAACTTACCAAAATAGACCAGCAGATAAAAGCACTTGACACAGGAATTTCCATTTTGCAGCAAAAACTCACTTCGCTAAATGGTGATGCACAATTGATGAACCTTGACTTGCAAAATAGTCTTCAAAAACAACAACAAAAGCTTCAAACGATATCTAATGTGCAAAAGGTACAACATGATACCGCCATGTCTATCATACAAAACATGAGATAGATCGCTTTTTCTTTTTTTTTTTATATAAATTCACATCTTAAAATGATTGGGGTATCGTACATTTTACACCAAACCCTAGAGGACCCACATTTTTTTATCTGTAAATGGAATCAGACTAATTCTTTTAATTTAATAGAAAAAAGATGAGATGCCAATTAAAAATAATCACGGATTATTTTTTCTTGCTATTTGTCTTTGCGCCTGCCTTTTTTGAGGCTGCTTTTGCTTTGGACTTTGCTTTTGCCATCCTAGAATCTAAAACGTGAATACTATCTCTTATACAGTATAGGTGTAAACTTTTTGCTAACACAAATGATAGTCTGAACAGTTTTTTTTGGATAAACCATTTCAATAATTGAACGTATAAGATTGAACAAGGGTTCCGACATTTTTTGAAATGTGTAAACTCACCGCTTATCGTTTTAGGCTCAAAACTTTGTGAAAATCTTTTGTCTTTTCGTGATTAATTCCATTGAATTTAGAAAAACAACTAATGTTGATCTCTTTTTTGAAGAGTAGGAGTTGATCTCAAATAGAATATCCTTTCGTTCTAGTTTCTAATTCAAAAAATATTCTCAACATTAGTTTATAATTACTGAAAAGTAAAATTTCTCAAATTGGCACTTGATGCTTCTATTATAACAATTGAGTTGTGGATACTTTTTTCAGTCATCTTAGCAGTCACGATAGCAATTGATCTAGGATTGATTCACACCCTAAAGAAAAAACTGCACAAAACTTCAAAATTAGAAATTGCACATTTTATGTCATTTAGGGAATCCCTTGCTTGGACGATTGTCTGGATTTCCCTTGCAATGATTTTTGCAGGAGTAATTTATTTTACATTAGGAACCGATAAAACAATAGAATTTGTCACTGGCTATACTTTAGAAAAATCACTTAGTGTAGATAACATGTTTGTATTCCTACTCGTTTTTACTACCTTAGGAATTCCTCATAAATATCAACACAGAGTACTCTCAGTTGGAATTCTTAGTGCTATTGGAATGAGAATTGGCATAATTCTTGTTGGAACAACATTGCTTGAAAATTTTCATTGGATGGTGTATGTATTTGGCGGTCTGCTTTGGTTTACTTCGATTAGAATGATTCTACAAAAAGAAAAACAAAAAATTGAAATTGAAAAGAACATTGCCGTAAGGATTCTAAAAAAATTCATTGCAGTAAAATTAGAACTTGTCGGTGATAAATTCATCGTAGTAATCAACGGGATAAAATATGCTACTCCTCTCTTAGTAGCGCTTGTGATTATAGAACTAACTGACCTGGTATTTGCAATGGATTCGATTCCTGCGATTTTGGCAATAACTCAGGATCCATTCATAGTCATCACTTCAAATGTATTTGCCATTTTGGGTCTTCGAGCATTGTATTTCCTTGTAGGCGGAATGCTAGAAAGACTACGTTATCTAAAGATAGGTTTGATTGCTTTGTTGTTGTTTATTGGCACAAAAATGATCATTTCTGATGTATATCATATCTCAACTACTACTTCTTTGTTAGTTGTCTTTTCGATTTTAGGAGTAGTAATTACTGCTTCTTTACTAAAGGGAAAAAAACCTAATTCAAATTAAATTTTAAAATACTAATTCTATAATTTACCAACACATTAAATCGAAGATAATTCTTTATCAAGAAACCTATATCTCCAATTCACCCCAAAATCAATGTACATTAAAAACGACTGGTCAGCTGATTTGTTGACCCGATCTAATATTCTATAATATCCTAGACTAAACATGAGAATAGAATCTTGTCGAAAATGTGGAACAGAAATGATTCCTCATGAAGAATCAATATGTTCTTCTTGTGGGGATAACACTCAGCTTTTCTGCACTAGTTGTCAGGTTCTCAGTGAAGAACAAATTCATCGTCATTCTAATCACATTTTAGCGGCCTGATTAGATTCAAGTTAAATAAAACAAATTTTCCTGATTAGACAAAATGCGTTGGATTTAGTAGCCCTTTCATTTTTAATGAATTTAAATTGAAATTATCAAAACAAAAGTTATGAACACTTCCGTTTTGGAATTGAATTCCCTCCCATATTTCCATTTTATCTAATAATTATGCATCATCCTAAGAAATAATGAAGCAGTTGTTTGCAATTTCAGTACTTTCAGCTTTTTCAATAATGCTAGGGATTAGTATATTGTTTCCAGCAGGAACAAATTCTGAAAATGTGATATCATGCAACGAGTGCGGAAAATTAGCCAAAGAGAACACAAAGGGGTGCTTTGAAAAAGAAGGGTTTACTGTAAAATGTAATGTCCTTTATCATCAAGCAATAGTAGACTGTGGCTTAGTTTGCCGGGAACCCTAAACCTATCTAGCAGGAAAATTGGCTAACTAAGAATTTCTACCATATGTTTTTTAATTAATTATCTAAATCACCAATATGAGATCTCGCACGTTAACTATTTCGATAAACCGAAAAACTGCTGATGTTTTTGATGCAATACTAGACTCGCCAGCAAAAATCATGCCCGATGCCCAAAAAAACCCTGATGGTTCTTGGTCATTTACAACCCCTCGGGGTTCTGCTTCACTAAAGTTTAATGAAAACAAACAGCTTGGAATTTTAGACCATTTATTTGTGGATCCCGAGGCTAGATGGGATATTCCAATGCGAGTAGTCTCAAGTGGGGATTATTCAGAAGTAATTATCACTCTTGTAAAACCTAAACAACTAAGTGATCAATCATTTAATGAACGGGTAGCAGAAGTAGAGAAGATAATGGAATCAATGAAACAAATAATAGAATCCTAAAGGACCAACAAAAAAAATTATTAAAAATCTTTTGGAATATGTTTATTTTCTTTTAACCATTCCACCTGTGGCAGAGTAAATCGCCATAAGATATCCCCTCTCTCTGATTTATCAAAATCCCAAGGAGCAATAATTACAATGTCATTATCTCTAATCCAAACTCTTCGTTTTAGTTTTCCTCTTATTCTGCCTCTTCGAGTTACATCATCGCTGCATTTTACCATCACGTTTTCTCCTCCCATCATCTTAATTACGCGACCAAACAATTCGCCCTCCTCTGGCAAACGTATCTCTTTTAATGCACTTTCGCTTTTAACTTGGCGCTTTCCCATGCATATTCTCCATATATTTACTATATATTCGTGGGGTTTTTTACAGCTAAAATAACTAGAATGTTCATATTTAGTATTGAATTTTATTAGTACGAAAAAAATAGAATTTGTGGATTTTAAATGTGAACAAGATTGCTCACAATGTTGCATAGAGAGAGAGTATTATCCATCAAAAAAATTTGGTAAAATTGGAGTTTTGATTCTTCCTCAAGAAAAAAAACAAATTGAAGCTTTTGCAACAGAATGTGGCCTTGATGTTTTGATTTTACCGCGAATTGGAATTTCAAAAAATGTATCTGATGAACCTACCATTATTGCATACCAAATGATGGGCCGAGAAGAAAATGGCAACACTTGTCCGTTTTTGGATACAAATAACTCTGAAAGATCTCCTCACGGGGGATATCTATGTAAAATTTATCAAAAAAGACCTCTTGCATGTAAAGCATATCCCTTAATAGAGTCAAATCCTATTACGCTAGACTCTAAATGCAAATTTTGTCAAAACCATGGTCAAGCAACTGCTAATCTTGACTCAGAATTGGAGTCGCTTGCAAAAATTCAAAGCAACTTGAGTATTGACTCGAAGTATATTTGGAGATACGCAACTGGTATCAGTGAGGAACAAGACAAAGATCTGGTGGAATTAGGTTGGATTTTAGAGGCAAACCCCTAGTATTTTGTTTCCGGTGCATCATCGCCATAAATCTCTAATTTCCATTTTGGAACCAACCCTAGCCTCAAAATTCCAGCCTGCTTAAGGCAAAACACGCCGTATACAAAACATGAAGTGTCCCCTTCTAGCAACGCAATTGTCTGCCTTGAGCGTAATTTTGGCAGT
>JBFJMG010000098.1:0-4418 GCA_041634015.1 Nitrosopumilaceae archaeon | reverse complement strand
AATCTATCAGGGCGGTGAGACAATTTATGGTGATAAGGCTGTATCTGATCTTTTGTTTAATTCTAGAGCAAATTATCAAAAAGCCTTTGGAAAAAAACATGTTATGCAGGGAAGTTGCAATGTCACGGGAATGGGAAGAATACTTCAACCATTACGTGAAAAATATGGAAACAATCTCGAGAGATTTGATGTAACTTTGGTTAGAAGATGGGCAGATATTGAGCAAACAGACAAAAAATTGGTGGATACAATAGAAATGAGTGAACACCCCCATCATGCAGACGATGTAAAAGCATACATGGGAAAAGAAACGCCTCTGTTTTTGCGCGCAATAAAGGTGCCCACACGACAGATGCATCTTCATATCATAGATATACGATTCAAAAATTCTGCACCTAAAGAATCTGAGATACATGATATTTTCAAAGAAGAGTACGGGGTAGCCACCCTGTGGGGTGCAAAAGGAACAAAAGATGTTCGAGAATATGCAGAGTCTATGAACTTTAGTTTTACGGATACAAACATGATTCACATTCATGCAAACATGACAGTATCTGTGGGGGACACAGTCCAGATGATGTATTCTGATGATCAAACAGGTATTGTTATTCCTGAAAATCACATGTTAATGCAGGCAATGTTATTTGAAAAATCATATGAGGAGGCATTTAGACATACTGAAAGTTTGTTTCATATGAATGAAAAAAAGAAAAAACTTGAAGCACATTTTGCAAAATGTTAGCTGTTAATGGTTTCACTAGTAATTTCAAAACTTTAAATTAATTCTTTGGTGGATTAGCAAAACGATTATTGGGATTATTATGATAATCCACTGGAAGCAATGCATCTTTTTGCCTTCCAGTTAAGATTCCTACGACTACATCATCTTTTTTGATAATTTCATTTTTCATGAGCTTTCGAATTCCTGCTGGAACTGCCCCTGAAGCCATTTCGCAGTCAAAACCATTTAGACCAACTACGGACATTCCATCTAACATTTCAGTATCTGAAACAGTAGTGACTACACCGTTTGAAAAATCCAATGCTCTTAATGCTTTGATAATATTGGCGGGCCTTGCGATTTGAATTGCAGTAGCCTTTGTTTTAGGTCGAATGTTTTTTGCATCAAGATGTTTGTAGTAATCCTCTACAAGCTGTGTATTTGGGTTGCCATCATTCCATCTCAACTCTTCTCCGAATTTTCCATTGTAAAGTTCATCAAGTGTATTTGCACCTTCTGCATTAATTACTGCTATTCTTGGAATTTTTTTAATCCATCCCCATTCAAATAACTCCATAATTGCTTTGCCGCAACTAGATGTGTTTCCAAGGGCTCCTCCTGGATAGACTATCCAATCTGGTGCTTCCCAATCAAGATATTCCAGAGCCCTGAAAGGTATTGTTTTTTGTCCCTCGATCCTAAATGGGTTAATGGAGTTGACTGTGTATCCTCCAAATTTTTTTGCATCATCTAGTGATTTTTTTAACGCATCATCAAAATTTCCGTCAACTTCAACAATTTGCGCACCAAATTGGTATGCTTGGCTTAATTTACCTGGAGCAATTTGTCCAGCAGGGATGTAAACATCGCAATTAATTCCCTCATTTGCTGCAAACATCCCTGCCGAAGCAGATGTATTTCCAGTAGAAGCGCATACGATTTTCTTTGCATTAACTAGTTTTGCATGTGTAACTGCGGCTGCCATTCCGTTGTCTTTGAATGAACCACTAGGATTGTATCCCTCTGGTTGTAACCAGAGATTCTCATTGGGTATTTGTAAAAATTCCGCTGCTTTGAACATATGGTAAGGCTTTGACTGTCGTCCTTCTGCCCCATCTAGTGATACCAAATATTTTGAACACTGTTCTAAATTCTCCGTTTCAATTTGGCAAAAATTCAACAACTCCCGGAATCTCCAAACCCCACTTTCGTTGAAGATACTTCCCTCGGGGTTGCGTCTTTTTAGAAATGTTTTTTTTAGTTTTGGATTGGGTTTTTTCTTGTACTTTACATCTAAAAGATGACCTTTTTCACAGGAAAAATCTGTCCTCTCAATAGGGTACTCTAATCCACAAGTAGGATCTATGCACTTTAGATATGCTCCTGATTCCAATGTCAGTAGGGGATTAAAATACTCATTTTAAGGTTGAGAGATTTTTTTTTGGCGTATTCTCAAAGTTTTTTTTTACTTTCCTAAACTTTAGATTATCATATTTTTCAAAAGAATAAACATGGAAAACTTTGATAAATATACAAATGATATTTTAGATCAAATTCTTGATTCATATTCCATCATTGATAACCTGAAAGATAAACCAGGTGATCTAAAAATCCTTAAAAAAGAATGGTTAAAGATAATCGGTCTTCTAAGGGTTCTTGTAAAAAAGACTGGTTCAGCTGAGAACCAATCAGATAGATATCAGGATTTGTATAATCGATCAAAATATTATATTGAAAATTATGATTTTGAACGAGAAATAGATATTATGACTCCACTTTACTCAGAAGATACAAACAGACTGGCAAATATCCGTTTTAAGATAATGGAATCATTTGATGATAAAAAATTAATAGAGAGTTTACGAAATTTTAGAGATATTAATTGAGGATAGAAAATTTGGCGAATCATAAAAAATGCATCATTTGTGGGTGTAAGGACCATAGGCTAATAGGGTGCTCAAGGCATCTTGCAAAAAAATGCAGTTGTCATCAAAGTTAGCCTGCTTTACATCGATTACAGGATTTTAAATCAGAAAATTCTTTTTCTGCTGAGGAAAGAGACGAAAACCATCGAAACTGGTAATTGCTTCCCCGCTGTGTTTTCTCAATGAATTTGTTGGCATTTATTGTGGAACAATTTGTTGTATGAATTATGCTTATAGAATCTTGAACCTCGACAATAAACCCAAAGTCTGATTCTAAAATCCTTGTAAATTCGTCAACATTACCTATCTTTACCATCCTAACCCTTCTTTGTTTTTGGTCCTGATCTTAAATGAAAATTAAGACAGCATTTGCATTGAATTTTGACACATTCTTCTTCTGAAAAATGCCCGCAAATTCCACATTCACAGCTTGACATGAGTTATCTTATGTCTAATAAAATATAACATATTTGAATATGCTTTTTTCTGATTAAATAGTTAAGATAGTTTATTTCGATTTGGTTTTCTTTTGTTTGGTTTTTGATGCCTTTTTAGAAGATTTTTCTTTTAATTCCTGTTCCTCTTCGATTTTCTTATTCTCAACTACTTTGATTATTTCCTGAATCAATCCATCAAGGTCACTATCTGAAGCTGTCGGCTCCACGGCAGAGGCTATATCATTTATTGTATTTGAAATCTCAGTGCTTACCTGATCAAAGCTTTCTGGATCTTCATACGCTGCTGAATAAAGACTTTTTAGGTTATTTACTTGGTTTACAACTTGATCGGTTAGGGTAAGTCTGAAACTGGTCCCATTTACTTCGATTACTTTACTAATCATAGCTGAGGTTTTTTCCCGCCAGTTCTTAAAGGTTTTTTTAATTATTTTGTAGTCTTTTGATTGATCTTAATTTGAGCAAGAAATACTTAGAAATTAATGTAGTCTAATGCTAGAGCATCACTTATCAAAGAGGTATGTCTGGCACCAATTACATATCCATTTTTGATATCAACGGTTGGAACCCATCTATTTGTAGAGGTATAATGGCGTTTTTCAGTCAATTCTTTTTCGATCTCTTCTATGTTAAATTCCCCTTCTTCAACCTGTTGGGACTCTAAATGTTTTATTGTGATTAAAATTTTATTTATTTTTACTCGATCTCCAAATTTCCATTGATGTGGAGTTTGCTCATCTGATACCTCTAGTACTTTTATTTTCATTTGTTTTTTCCCAAATGCATCATGACTGATTAAAATTCGCTCATCTACAAATTCTTCAAAGCTCATGCATTTGGTATTAAAATTTCATTATTAAATAAGCATTCGGCTCTCTTGCGTATTGCTTTAAAAATTATTAAGAAAAGGGTGGTTTATAATCTTCCAGCTCCAACTCTACCCTTTTTCCACCCACTAACCCGTAGGTATTTCCTTCATAGGTACATACACAGTCAATAATTTCTTTATTTGAATCCCAGACTTTGTAAAATTCCCTTAATTTTCTACTCTCATATTGCCCAAGCCCAATTCTCTTTTTTGATAGAAATTTAAATGCTAAAATAACTTTCCTGGTTTCGTACAATTCAAAAGTATTGGTCCATTTTAGGCATCTTTGAATTTGATCATATGGAACTGGTAATGAATTTGTTGTCCCAGATTTTGCCTCAATGGTTATGATGGTACTGGTCTGTGTACTAATAACCAAAATATCTGGTAAAGCTACACTAGGAGATCCTAACCGAAATGCCTTCCAATTTTCAAGCGAATTAAATCTT
>JBFJMG010000097.1:0-4450 GCA_041634015.1 Nitrosopumilaceae archaeon | reverse complement strand
GTATTACATGAACTAAAATTAATAGTTGATATGATTCAACGTTACGGCATTGCAGGAATGTATCGTCGAGTAAGCGAGACTGCCAGATATGGTGGTCTTACCAGAGGTCCAATGGTAATGAATGATGAAACCAAACAACGAATGAAAAAAGTTTTGGACATGATAAAAGATGGGACATTTAATGAAGAGTGGGTAAGCGACTATCAAAAAAATGGCAAAAATGCCTTTGATAGGTATATGAAAGAAATTGAGGCGCACCAAATCGAGGATGTTGGCAAAAAAATGCGAAAGATGATGTGGCCTGATTCAACTGAATAAACTTATCTTTTCCTTAATTTAGAAACACCAGTTGTAATATGATTAATCACATCTGCCAAGGGTGTCCCGGGACCAAAGACACCATTTATTCCAGATTTTAATAATCCTTTTTTATCCTCTTCAGGAATCACTCCGCCTCCAAGTATTAGAACGTCCTTTATCCCCTTCTTTTTTAGAGCCTTTACTACTCGTGGAAATAAGGTGTTATGAGCACCATTTAGCAGGCTTAACGCAATGGCATCAACGTCTTCGTCTTCGGCAATCTGTGCTACTCTATCGGGTGTGGCAAAAAGGCCTGAATAAATCACCTCCATTCCTGCATCTCTAAAAGCCCTACAAAGAACTAGAGCGCCTCTATCATGACCATCTAATCCAAGCTTTGCGACAAGAATTTTGATTTTTTTTGTAGCCATTTTTTGTTTCAAATTCTGATCTATTAAATGGCTTAATGGTTTATTTGATTTTCCCTTGCAAAATCTACATAAGGGCATTCAATAGAGCAGAGTCGTGGGTCCTGTAAAACCAATTAATTATACGCTTGAATTTGAGCCGAACCTAAAAGATTTTACTTTTTTAGGTAAAGAAAACATCCAAATCCATTGCTCAAAATCTGTCCGAAAAATAATCTTGGATGCAGCTGAACTAAAAATCAAGAGTTGCACGGTAATACACAATGGAAATATTATAAAGACCAAAACTAAAACGGATGCAAAAAAAGAAGAACTAGTAATTAACCTAGATAAAAAAATAAACGGTAAAGCCGATGTACAAATTGAATTTTCTGGAATCTTAAACGATAGATTATTAGGATTTTATAGGAGTCAATACAAAGACAAGGGGAAAACAAAATACCTTGCGACCACACAGTTTGAGGCAGCTGATGCTCGTCGGGCATTTCCTTGCTGGGATCAACCAGAAGCAAAGGCAACATTTGAGATTTCATTAATTACAGAGAAAAACCATATGGCCATCTCTAATATGCCTGAAGTTTCCAAAAAAAACATTGGAAAAAAAGTCTGGCATAAATTTTCGAAAACACCCATTATGTCAACGTATTTGATTTATCTTGGCGTTGGAGAATTTGAATTTCTCACAAGCAAAATTGGCAGAATTGATATTCGGGTAGTAACAACAAAGGGAAATAAATCCAGAGGAAAATATGCTTTGAATCTTGGTAAAAAACTTCTTCGCTCCTATGAAACATACTTTGGAATAAAATATCCTTTACCAAAACTCGATTTGATTGCAGTGCCTGATTTTGCCGCAGGTGCTATGGAAAACTGGGGCGCAATAACCTTTAGGGAAACCATACTTCTTTATGATCCAAAAAACTCCTCGACAAGAACAAAACAATACATTGCTGAAGTAATTTCACATGAGATTGCCCATCAATGGTTTGGTAATTTGGTAACAATGAAATGGTGGAATGATTTGTGGCTAAATGAAAGTTTTGCAACTTTCATGGCAACAAAATTTGTTGATAAATTTTACCCGGATTGGGAATTATGGGACCAATTTTTAGAGGATGCGATGAATGTTGCGATGGGAATAGATGCACTAAAATCAACTCATCCGATTGACGTTAAGGTAAATTCTCCTTCAGAGATTCGAGAAATTTTTGACGCAATTTCTTATGACAAAGGAGGCTGTATTCTCCGGATGCTTGAGGATTATGTTAGTGAGACTAATTTTCGCAAAGGCCTTAAAAAATATCTAACACTTTACAAATACAAAAATGCCCAAGGACAAGACTTGTGGAAGGCAATTGGCAATGTATCCAATTTACCGGTAAACACACTGGTCAAAACCTGGTTAGAACAGGAAGGATTTCCCTTAGTTGAGGTAGAAAAGAAGAATTCTCATCTTATTTTGAGCCAAAGTCGATTTTTAATGGAACCATCCAAAACAAAACAAAAAGGTTTGTGGACAATTCCAATTTCTTTGGGTAAAAAGAAATCAAAGAAACTAATGTATAAAAAAACACTAAAAATTGAGCACAAATCTAGAAACCCATTAATTATTAATTCAGGAAGAACTGGTTTTTACCGTGTAAAATATGAGGATAATATTTTAGAACGACTCAAACCCGTGATTAGACAAAAAAAGATCTCACACGTTGATAGGTGGGCAATTCAAAATGATTTATTTGCACTGTGCGTCAAAGGAAAAAATTCGATTAAAAATTACCTTGATCTATCAAAGGTGTATTATGATGAGGATAATTATCTTGCATCTGTAAATGTGGCAAATAATCTTAATTTTGTTTATCTTGTAACCTTTTTTGAATCCTTTTCAAATGAAATTAAAGAATATTCAACAAAATATCTTAGGAAAATGTTAGATAGACTAGGTTGGGATGTAAAAAAGCATGAAAAGCACACTGATTCTTTGTTTAGAAGTTTTGTAATACTTGCATTGGGAAAAATGAATGACAAACAAGTAACTGCAGAAGCAGTAACTCGATTTAAAAAATTCAAGCAACGTCCTGAATCTGTTAATCCTGATTTACGAGAAGCCATATTTGCAATCAATGCTTGGAATGGTACTTCTAAAACCTTTGAAAATCTGGTAACAATTTACAAAAAGGCAAAGTCCCAAGAAGAAAAAATGAGAGTTTTGGGAGGAATGTGCTTTTTTCATGATGAAAAATTATTGATTAAAACTCTTGAATTTTCACAATCTCCACAAGTACGTTCTCAGAATATGCACGTACCAATAATGCGAATTGCAGGAAATCCTTACGGAAAGAAAATTCTTTGGCCTTGGATAAAGCAAAATTGGAAATCAATTAAGGTGAAGGTTGGAGCAGGAAATCCATTGCTAAATCGAGTGGTTTCAAGTATTGGGTTGTTCGCAGAGCCTAGTATGGAAAAAGAGATACGACAGTTTTTTAAAAATAATCCTACTCCGGGTACTGAAAGAACTTTGGAGCAAACCCTTGAAAAAATTAGAATTAAATCCAGATTTTTGAAGAATGTTCAAAAAGATTTTTCCTAAGTGAAACGAATGAAAAAAAGCATGATTATTGGTTTTGCTGTGCTCATCATATTTATTGCAATTTTCATGGGTTCTTTCCTTACTTCACCAATTGATAAAGAGGCGCTGTCTGAGACCTTTATTGTCGATGCAATATACTACAAAGACCAAGGATACGTTGAAATAATTTTTGAAGATAGGTCTAAAAAAAGCAATATTGTGATCCTTGAAATTTTAGGAATGTCCGAATCTTTTCAAAAAAAATACACAACACCAACATTTGTAGAGCGAGTCAATTTTTCAAATCCTCCAAAATATGGATGGCAGATCCACCCAGTAACATTTGTTATAGATCATCCAGAGTTTGGGAAAATCGGCCTAAAGACAGAAATTCATTCAATTGGCGAACCTGCCCCAACTGTAATTTACAGCGCAATATCTGATTAAGACTACAACATTTTATTGGAGAGAAAAAATTATCTTTTCGTTGTTCAGTCTGTCTGATCTAAAAAAGGGAAAACGTGGGGCTATTGCAAAGGCAATATCTATTGTGGAAAACGACCCAAAGGAGACTAGGAATTTACTAAAAAAAATATTTCCAAAATCAGGAAAATCCATAGTAATTGGTATAACCGGACCAGCGGGTGCGGGTAAAAGTTCTCTTATTAACAAAACTTCAATGGAATTAAGAAAATTAAAAACAAAACCAGCTGTTCTTGCAATTGATCCCACAAGTCACGTTACAGGGGGTGCCATTTTAGGAGATAGAGTAAGAATGACTGATTCCACTGATTCAGGAACTTATATTCGCAGTCTGGCATCCAGAGGTGCCACAGGCGGAATATCAAGGGCACTAAGAAACAGCATACGAGTTTTAGAGTTTGCAGGGTTTGATCCAATAATTATTGAAAGTGTAGGAGCAGGGCAAACCGAGGTAGATATTTCAAATATTGCAGATATCACCGTAGTAGTCTTTAATCCAAACACCGGGGATAGCATTCAAACCATTAAGGCAGGCCTTACTGAAATTGGAGATATTTACTTGATAAATAAAAGCGATTTGGATGGGGCGTCTCAGCTTTTTGATGCTGTAAGGGATTACATTGGAGATTCCCAAAAAGATACAATTATTCTTAAAACATCTGCCAAAAAGAAT
>JBFJMG010000096.1:0-4482 GCA_041634015.1 Nitrosopumilaceae archaeon | reverse complement strand
GACATTCCAGTGGCATACATATGATGAGCCCAAGATGAAAAACTAACAATAGCTAGGAGTACAAATGCAAAAATACCTGAACTATGACTAAAAATTGGTTTTCGTGAAAATCTGGGAATGATTTCATACATCATACCGATTGCAGGTATTACTAAAACATAGACTTCGGGATGAAAAGTAAACCAAAATAAATGTGCATAAGCAATCGGATCACCGCCCAAGGCAGGCAAAAAGAAGCCAGAGACACCTAGTCTATCTGTTAGGAGCATCAATAAGGCTGCTGCAAAGGTAGGAATTGCCACTATTACGATGAGAGAAGATGATAAAAATGACCAAGCCAGCAAAGGCACTTGACCTAGTGACATGTCTGGATGTTTACACTTTAGAATTGTAACGACGAAATTTATTGCACCTAAAATAGATGAAACTCCAAGTATTTTTAATCCAAAAATCCACATGTCGGCTGCAGGTGCAGGTGCACTCAAAATAGAATATGGTGGAGTCGCATACCAAGTAAAGTCTGCAAACCCTAACCAAATCAGTGCCCCTGCTGGTGGAATCATCCAAAAAGCAATTGCATTTAGTTTTGGGTATGCCATGTCTTTGTATCTGACCATAATTGGGACAAAGTAATTTCCAACTGCAGAGGCAAATGGAAGTAAAAACAAAAAGATTAGAGTAGTTCCATGAACAGTAAACATTCTGTTAAATGTCATAGAATCGGCAATTATTTGGGATCCCGGTAAAAAGAGTTCAGCTCTAATTGCCAGAGCAAGTGTTCCTCCCAAAAAGAAAAAGGCAATTGATGAGATTAGATAAAGCAGGCCTACATCAGTATGATGCGTTGAAAACATTATCTGCCAAATTGGTCTTGGTTTTTGTAGTTCTAGAACCATGTTTTTTTCTCCATAGGTAAGAAAGGGCCGTATTTTGATAAAATTGTTATCATGAGTGATCCTCCACAATTAGCTTTCCGCGCATATTATAATGAATTAACCCACAATATTCTTTACATTGGATATCGTGCTCACCTACTTCCATTGGAGCAAACCAAACGGTGTTTACTCTACCGGGTACTGCATCCATTAAAACAACATAATCGTGAATGTTAAAGGAATGATTAACGTCCTTTGATGTTATTTCAAATTTGTAGGCTTTGCCTTTTTCTACATGAAGTTGGCCTATTTCCTTTGTTCCATCCTCATGCTCAAAAGTCCATAACCACTGTTGCCCAACTACTTTGATTATTTCAGCATCCTCTGGTACATGTTCAATTAGTCTTTCAACATTCCATGCTTCTGCTCCAACCCAAACTAAAAGGGCAATTACAACTCCAACATAAACCCATTCTGGCCAATTAGAATGTCCACTCATTTGATTACCATTCCCCTGCTGCTTCGTATTTTGTGGGTGTAGCCTTTGGGTGAGATTCTCTAAATCTCCAACATTGCCAAATCATTGTTCCTGAAACAACTGCTCCAACAGTAAATGCAACAGTCATCATTCTGTAAAATAAATTCCAAATTTCCACCCTACGATCCAAGTATTCTCCTGGTTCAGCACCAGCTGCAAAAGCTAAACCCGCTGCTGGAACCATAAATACTGTCGCAATTAACAATAGCCCAATTATAGTCCTCATTACCAGTTAGTTTGTCAGGGTCCAAACTTTCTATTTAAGGGTTTTGTAAATTCTTTGTTACCATTCTTGATCGAATCGATGAGGATCCATAACATTGAGTGCTTTTAGCGAAATGTTTCCTCCTAGTTCTCTAAATACATTAAGAGATGCATTTGCAATTATTAATTCAAATAAAGATTCCGGCTTTAATTCCATAACAGTTGACAGCATTGCTTTGATTGGATCCATGTGAGTCACCAGTAATACATTTTGATCCTGATGCTCGTTCAGGCAATGATCTACAATACTCAAAACTCGTTTTTTGACTTCGGCAAATGTCTCCACTCCATTGTGAGCGATTTCCACATCGCCGGAATAAAATTTCATAAATACATTTCCATGAGTGTTAAAAATTTCATCATATTTCATGCCGGTAAATTTTCCCATGTCCAGCTCAATTAGGCGATCATCAAATGACAAATCAAGAGAGTTATGGTTTGCAACAATTTCTGCAGTCTGTTTTGCCCTTTGAATTGGACTAGAATAGATTTTTGAGACATTCATTTTTTCTACAAATTTTGCAATATTTTGTGCCTGCTGTATTCCTTGTTCGGTTAGCGGAACACCTTCTGTTCTGCCTGCCAAAACACGCTCAATGTTGTTTTTGGCCTGCCCATGTCTTAAGAAAATTATTGAACCCAAGATCGATCCAGATTTCAAATAGAGATAATAATAACATTGTTAGAAAAACTCTGATGAAAATAGGATTAATTGGGGGCACAGGAGGAATGGGAAAAGGATTCGCACTTCGATGGTGTAAAAATCATGATGTATTAATTGGTTCACGCGATGCAGCAAGGGCTGCTAGTTCTGCTGAAGAATATACCAAGGTTGCAAATGAGGAATTTGGTTCTGTTAATGGAAGTATTAGTGGAAACGATAACTTGACAATTGCAAAACAAAGCGATGTCTTGGTTTTATCGATTCCATATGAGAATATTGATTCTATTTGTTCGCAAATCCTACCACAAGTTAAAGACAATTGTGTTGTGGTTTCGCCTATTGTGCCAATGACTAAAACCGATATAGGTTTTGAGTTTATTCCACTTAAGGAAAATAAACCGTTTTCCTATCAACTTGTGGTAAAGCACATGAAAAACAAATCAAAACTTGTTTCTGCGTTTCATGTAATCTCAGAGAAGAAACTCATAAACCCAAAACTTTCGCTGGATTATGATATTTTTGTTTGCGGAGACGATAAAGATGCAGTAGAAGTTGTTAACGGATTGATAAATGAAATTAAGGGTTTGAGACCAATTTATCTAGGACCAGGTTCGTTGTCTTATTTTGCAGAAGTTTCAACACCCTTGTTACTTAATGCCATGATTAAAAATAAGCTAAAAAATCCTGGAATAAAAATTGTTTAAACAATTTTTATAAAAACAAATGAGTTACGAATATCGCAGAAGGGGTAGAAATTGGTTTACAGCAATTGGTGCGCTCTTTATTGTAATGGCCGCAATTGTATTTGTAAGACAAATTATTTTATGGAGTCCTGAATTTGTTTTTGATTTTATTATAAATTCAGAATTTACAAATGAAAAAGTTTCATTAGGAATGATAATTTTTGGTTGTATCATGATTTTTTTAGGATTTAGAAAAAAACATGACTAGAGAAAAATTTCTAAAAACACAAAAAATTCTCAGATTAGCAACTATTGACACAAGGGGCAATCCGCATTTAATTCCTGTTTGGTACCTTTACTACGGTAAGAAATTCTATATTGGAACAAATTCAAGTACTGTAAAAATTCACAATTTGAAGCAGAATAACAAAGTTAGCTTTTGTGTTGATGAAGGAGTTCATGCGCCAAATATCTATGGAGTCATGGGTAAAGGTAAGGCAAATCTGATTTTTGAGAAAACCAAAGTTAGACGAATTGCGAAAAAAATTCTGCTTAGATATTTTAATTCCCTAGAAAACAAGTCAGCTAAAGAACTACTCAAGGACACAGATTGTATAATAGAAATTATTCCAAAAAAAATTACTCAATGGAAGTTTTAGCTCATAAAATCCTCTATTTTATTTAAAGCAGAATCTAAAATTTCTAAATCAGGTAAAAAGACAAGGCGGAAATGGCCACTGCCGAATTTTTTTCCAAAACCGGAGCCATGAACAGTAAGAACTCCTTTTGATTCTAAAAGATTCAAAACAAATTCCTTGTCAGAGCTAAACTTGTTGTGTTCGATCTTTGGAAAAGCGTAAAAGGCGCCTTTTGGATTTGAACACGATATTCCCTGAATTGAATTTAGTCTCTTTACTACCAAGTCTCGACGTTTTTTTAATTCACCAACAAAATTAGAGATATATTCCTGTGGACCATTTAGTGACTCTAACGCCGCATATTGGACTGGGAGGTTAGTAGAAATCCGAACCCTGGCTAATTTTGGAAGATTATCTTTTAGCTGATCTAATTTTGAAGAATTATTAAATGCAATATAGCCTATTCTCCATCCTGACATTAGGTGAACTTTGGAGAATCCATTTAGAATTATTATCGGCGAATCACCAGCGACCTTACCAATTCCAGTAAATTTTTCATCATAAACAATTTGATCATAAATTTCATCACAAATTATGTAGAGATCATGTTCGTTTGCAACCTCGACTAGTTGTTTAAGAGAATTTTCGTTAAACACAACACCTGTTGGATTGTTTGGGCTGATAAGACAAATTGCTACTGTTTTTGATGTAATCTTTGATCTAATATCTTCAATGTTGGGAGTGGAGTTATCCAAATCTACTGAAAATTCGACAGGAATTCCTCCATGCAGTCTCACATATGAGGCATACGGCGGATAAT
>JBFJMG010000095.1:0-4559 GCA_041634015.1 Nitrosopumilaceae archaeon | reverse complement strand
TGTATGCAAAAACGTAGAATAGATCTAGAAGAGCTAAACGATAAAGAAAAGCTTCCTGAAAAATTAGACATCTCAAAGAATAATGATATTCATATAGAAATCAAAGCATTACTAGAGCATCTAACGAAGGAGAAAAAAGAAGCTGATTCTTAACGCTCTTGACTGGTGGGTCGAATCAAAACTTCATTTACATTAACATGTTTTGGTGCATTTAATGCATAGAGAATTGCCTTTGCAATGTCTTCAGCATGAAGAGCTTCCATTTTTTTTGCTCCCTCCACAAATCCTTTAAGAGATTCATCTGTTATTGTATTTGTTAGCTCTGTAGCTACAACTCCTGGCTCTATGCAAGTTACACGGATGTTTTTTCTAGTGCTTAGTTCTTGTCTGAGTCCTTCACTAAATGCAGTAATTGCATGCTTTGTTGCGCAATAAACACTTCCTGCAGGAAATACAATTCTTCCTGCAACCGATGAAATATTTACAATATGTCCAGATTGTTTTTCAAGCATGTGAGTTATTACTGCAGCCGTACAGTACATGACTCCCTTAATGTTAACATCAATCATTTGGTCCCATTCATCGACTTTGAGGTTTTTCAAAAAACTAAGTGGCATTAGTCCTGCGTTGTTTATTAAAATATCAACCCCTCCCCATTTTTGCATTACAGATTTCACAAATGAGTCACATTGAGGTTTTTGAGTCACATCAAGTTTGGCTGAATAAACCTCTCCACCATTTTGTGTAATTTCTTTTTCTAGTTCTCCCAGCTTGTCGGTTCTTCTAGCCCCAATTGCAACCTTAGCTCCCGCCTTTGATAATGCCATTGCGGTGGCACGGCCAATTCCACTACTAGCACCGGTTATGATCGCAATTTTATTTTCTATCATGAGAATGTGAGAATTTCAGCAAACATTGTAAATATGTTTTTGGAATCTTATTGCAATATTTCCTTTTGTTAATAAAATTTCAGAGATACTTTATTAGAATAAGCCAGAATAATTTCTTCATGAGGCCTGAAAAATGTGCTTACTGTGGTGACATGACTGATTTGCCTTTTGAGTGTAATTACTGCAAGGATCCATTTTGCGCAGAGCATAGACTACCTGAAGAACATCGTTGTGTCAAATTAACACAAATTCGCGCAAAGAGGTTTGGTCAGAAAAAAGTTATTCGTGATGGTGGTCCAAATGGTCCAGGTTTTTTCAAAAAAATGTTCAAAAAATTCAAAGACTAGTAATCGTTTTTTGTAGGATCTATTTTTGAACGCCTTGCCTGATAAAATAGTGCTACTGCTAGAGCAAATAGAACAATGGAGGTAAGCCAATGAGCAGTAATTAGGGTGACATATGCAATTGCAAATCCAACTGAAACGAATCCCTGAGTTACTAGTTTTATCCATGAACTTATTTTTGCAGCTCGACAAATCATTTCTACAATAAAAAGTCCTCCTACTGGGTAAATTGTAAGTAAAACAAAATCAATAACATCAACGTCTAGATGAGACATGTTTTTTGTTTGATTGCCGTATAATTTTTATCTAATCTTCCCAACGAACTTTGGAGGCTATATTCTTTAGAATTAACGCCTGAGCATTCTCATAGGGAATTGTAGCCACGTCCTCAGTCTTAAATGGCCCATATTGCTCTGAATCCACACCTACCATCCTATCCATTTCTTTTAAAAATCGCACAACCACTGATTTGGTTTTGTGTTTTTGGGAAACTGATTCTAATAGTTTGGATCTTCCGTTTAGTGTAGCTGCGAGAATCATTTCCTTTCTTTCTTTTAGTTCCTCAGCTGAATCTAAAATGAATTTTTCTTCGTCGAGCAAGTTTGTATAATTTAGCGGATCAGAGTTTAAGGCTTTATCAAGTCGTGCACTAATCAATACAGTAGTTAGGTTAGATATCATGTTAACCAGTTCACTTTTAATTTTCCCTTCAACATTATCATATTCTTCCTTTTTTAGCTTGCCGAGAAAATCTGAAATTATGGTGTACAGGTTTGGTTCTAATTCTTGAATATCTTCGTCTTCAATCTCCCGTAAAACTACCGTGTGGAACCAAGCAATTTTGAATTCATTTTCCTCAGACATTGTCTACCTAATCCTTAAATGGTGGATGTATTTGTGTTAGCTTTAAGGTATAAAAATGCCCTATAAAGTGAGTCACGGAAAAGCACTTCAAGTAAAGTATTCAGCAGATGAAGTATTCTCTAAGATCCAACATGAAGGGATAAAATTTATCGATCTACAATTTACTAGCCTAACTGGACGGTTTCATCACACCACAATTTCTGCAAATACATTTACCACTCAACAAATGACAGACGGCCTACCAAAACTTGATGGCTCTTCTATTGTTGGCTTTACCTCAATTGATGACTCTGATCTAGTTCTAGTCCCTGATCCAAATTCCTTTGCAATCATTCCATGGCTTACAGAGAACAAAACTGCTCGTCTGCTTTGTGATGTTTATTGGGGTGCAGGAAGAGGAAGGCTTTCTAGGGATCCACGTGGGATCGCCCAAAAGGCAGAAGAATATCTCAAAACCCAAGGTTATGATTATAGTGCATGGGGTCCAGAGGTAGAATTTTTCGTTTTTGATGAAGTTCATTGGGATGTACTTACCCCATACAAAGGACAATCATATTCAATCGAATCAACTGAAGCACCTTGGAGTCAGGAAGGAACTGGTTATCCAATGGGATTACAAGAAGGGTATTATCCAAGCACTCCTTCTGATACTCTAACCCCTTTTAGAAACGAATGTGTCAATATACTAAATGAGGCATTTGGGATTTTGTGTGATAATCACCACCATGAAGTAGCCACTGCAGGACAATGTGAAATCGATATTAGATATGATTATTTAACAAATGCTGCGGATGCAACCCAGTCCTACAAATTTGTGATCAGAAACATTGCAAAAAAGTTTGGAAAGGTTGCTACAATGATGCCAAAACCAATTTCCATGGATTCCGGTTCTGGTATGCACACTAATGTGAGTTTATGGAAGGATAAGAAAAATATCTTCTTTGATCCGGAAGGCGAAGACGAACTGAGCCAGATTGGCAGATATTTTTGTGGTGGAATAATTAACCACGCAAAAGCATTGTCTGCAATTTCTAATCCAACCACAAATTCTTATCACAGATTGGTTCCAGGATATGAGGCTCCTGTATATATTGCGTGGAGTGGAAGTAATAGATCTGCAATCGTTCGAGTTCCCAGACATTTCAAAGGCGAAGGTTATTCATCTCTGAAAAGATTAGAGTTTAGAGCACCAGATCCTTCTGCCAATCCATATTTGGTTTTTGCATCCGTCTTGTCTGCAGGTCTTGATGGAATAAAGAAAAAATCAGATCCTGGAGATCAAGTAAAAGAGGATATCTTCAAAATGTCCAAGGCAGAAAGAGTCAAAAGAGGAATTGGTGTTTTACCAGGAAATCTTGGTGAGGCCCTAGATGAGCTACAAAGCGATAGAAAGTTCCTTCTTCCGATTTTTACCAATGATGTTATCGATAAAATCATTGAATTAGAAAGAAGAGATCAGAGGGAGATCTCAATTAGACCTCATCCCCACGAATTCTACCTATATTTTGATGTATAACTATAGTCTACCCGTTAATTGTAAAATATAAGCTAAAGAAAGCGCCATTAATCCAAATCCTGCGGCAAGAAAGATCATTCGTCTTTTCTCAGAGGTAGCTGCTTTGTAAACCAGGACTCCACCAGCCAATCCTACAAAGAGAATCAGTGTTCCAATGACTACCGAATCCCCCGGTAAATTGTTAATCAGTGGATAAAAGAATCCTGAAAGTAAGGCAAAAAATATTGCAAGATAAACGTATTTGAAACCAGTAAGTGCTTTTGATCCAAGTTTGTTCATATTAATTTGTAAAAATGGTTATCAAATAAACTTTTGAGATGGGTTTTCACCCAGTTACATTCCCATGCCGCCCATATCGGGCATGCCACCCATTCCAGGCATTCCACCCATACCACCCATTCCAGGCATTCCACCCTCTGCTCCTGGTGGTGGTCCGGCAGATTTTGCAGTTGCGATTACATCATCAATTCGAAGAATCATGCACGAGGCTTCAGTTGCAGCAGAAACAATTTGTTGTTTTACTGCTAATGGTTCAATGATATCACTTGCTTTCATGCTAGAAATTTTTCCTTTCATTACATCAATTCCAGTCCATTTTTCTCCCTTGAGTTGTTTTGACCGAAGGGCAGTTAGAGTATCAATTGGGTCCATTCCAGCATTTTCTGCTAGGGTTAGTGGAATTGATTCTAAAGCATCTGCAAATTTCTCTGCTGCGAGTTGTTCTCTTCCCTCAAGAGATTTAGACCAGCTGCGAAGTTTGGTGGCTGCATACGTTTCAGGCGCCCCACCGCCAGCTACAATAAAGGGATTCTCCATTACATCTTTTACGACCATTATAGAGTCATGAACAGATCTTTCTACCTCATCAACTACTCGCTGTGAGCCACCACGTAAGAGTAGAGTTACTGCTTTGGGATGTTTGCATCCTTCGACAAATACCCATTT
>JBFJMG010000094.1:0-4647 GCA_041634015.1 Nitrosopumilaceae archaeon | reverse complement strand
CTGAAATTCGAATTTCTTATGATTAATTTTTGAAAGTCGCTCTGCCTCCCTTATTAATTTCAAATCATGAGTAGCGATGGCAAATTCATTGCCTTTTTGGAATAATTTTTTCATCAATCCTGAATAATTTCTATCTACATCCTCGCGTGTCTTATAGGCAATACTAGATTTTTCTCGATAAGCTCCCTTTACAAGTCTAATCTTTGCCCCATGCTCAATTAAATCCGTCAAATCATTATTGCTTCTCTTTAGATTTGCTTGTAAGGCAATCCCAAGTCTTTCATATCTTGAGAAGAGGTCATAGTAAATCTCAATAGTCTCATCAGTCTGATCAGAGGACTCCATATCTATCCAGACAAAAACATGAGCCTTAGCAGCATCATCAATAATTTTCATAAAATTAGCGTGACATTTTTCCATACTAATTGAAAGTCCAAGCTGAGTAGGTTTGATCGAAATAGCTCCCATTATCTTCCATTTTTTAAAAGAATTTACAATTTTTTGGTATTCGTTCATTGTCTCTATAATTGGAGCATCTTGCGTGTGATATTCTCCTAGTTTATTGATTATGGCGTGTCGTTTATTCTTGTAGGCCCACTTGGCTGATTCTAGTGCATCATTTATTGTACTTCCCGCGATCCATTGTTTGGCGACCTTAAAGAGTAATTTTTCTAAAATACCAGATTTTTCAGCCATATTCTTCTTGGTCACCATATCCTAAAAAATATGCGTACAAAATTTTATTCCTAACCAGTTATTGATAGAGGCAATACAAAATGTCGATACCCTTCTCTTTGAGTAATGAATTTTGCTGAAAGACTATCTCTCTTTCCCCTCTGATTAAAATTTTTTATTTTCATAGTAGTTCGCTTTTCGTCTACGAACTCGAGCTCAAATGAAGAACAAAATCTCAGGTTAAGCATCGTTCCTATTTTTTTTGCGACATCCATACTCCCATTCCCAATCTTCACGACTTTTGTCTTTGCCCTAAGTTGCGCTAAAATTACAATTACGTGCCCCACCAATTCTTCAATGGATGAATAAACTGAACTTTCGATTTCCTTTCCATAATAAAATACTGACAACCCTATTCTTTTACCTGGGTCTATACCCAAAATTAGAGAATCTTCTTCAAAATTTGTTTCTAGTTTTTGTACCAACAAACCGCGAATAATGGTGGGATGTTTATCAAATATCTCCTCATGCAACATTGGTTTTGTAGATTCTTTTGGTGCTTCATGTGTAGTAGTCAAAATTAAACTACCATTATAGAATGGAATTTCTTCCGGAAAAATAGTATCAAATTTTAGATTTGATTTTTTGAGTGATCTTGTAAATTTAAAAAATGGTTTTCCATAGGTAGTTGCAACACCAATTCGAGTATTTTGTAGCGAGTCGATAATTTCAATAGAATTTTATAATATTATAGGTTTATGCCTTCAAAACTGTTGACACGACATGTTTAACGGCGTCGTCAAAGTTTGAATCTATTTGAGACTTGAGATTTTCTAGCTTTTCTTCACCCTCCTTAACAATTTTTTCTGATTGGGCGTTTGCTTTTTGCCTAGTCTGATTAATTTTTTCTTCAGCCTCTTTTGTTGCCGTTTCTCTTGTTTTTTGCATTAGCTTATCGATCTCAGACTGAGATTGAATTAGGAGGCTTTTTTTCATATCTGAAACTTTCCCAGTCAATGAATCTAGATCATCCTCGAGAGAAGCTAATGATTTGATGATTCCAGTCACTTTGGATTCTGCCATCGAACTCATTACTAGGAAAAATCCAATTATCCAATAATTAAATCATTCATTCAACAGGTTTCTTAAAGTAATTAATTGTAGAATTTTGGAACATGAGATTTTAGTCAAAAACGTGATTCTAACTGGTGGTCAAAAGCAGTATCGCCCTGGCTAGATCCCCATTTGATTCTGCGAGGGCATTTTTGGCCTTTTCTTCATCGACTCCGGCTTGCTGACATACAAGCTGAATATCTTCCTCAGAAAATATAGGTACTTCTAATTCTTTTTCCTCATAGCTTTCCGCAGTTACGGTAAAAATCGAATTATCTTTTGCCTTCATTTCGGTAACTTGGGGTTTGGAAAGGATGATTTCTTTTTTATCAGTTTTTATTATTACCTCTTGAACATTTGGAATCTCTTTCATATCTAATCCCATCTTGTCCATCATCCTTCTCATCTGTCGATTTCCACCACCACGCATCATAGTGATTTCCCTCCCATTTTCTGACTTTTTAAACTATCTCTGGTTCTAACTGCCACTCCACGATTCATTGATTCAATCATTTCTGTTGAAAGGACCGCTCTACCTACAGCAATTACTTTTCTCTGGTAAAGTATTGGAGTATCGGCGCCAATTAGGATATTTTTCCCGCACCAAATCACATGCTTGCAAAAAACAGATCTCCCATCTTCGATAAATGGTTTAGAATCCTCATCAATTTCGACACAATTTTCTTTAAAGGATTTACTTCTCATTAACAATTGAGCAAAATATGGCGTAATAGCTAAACCACCATCAATGCGAAGCGTACAAAGAAGCTTTTCATCTTGATATACACTTCTTATTCGCCCATTTTTTTTTGAATATGTGAATCTTAATTTTTTTGGAAGAAACCTTGAAACGCCTTTACCAAAAAGTGAATCTATAGAATACTTCAGCTTCAATAAATTATCCATTTTCTATCCAAATTTTTTTCTTAATATTAGTTCAATGTTGGAATATATTGAATGCACGAAACTATATAGATAATGAAAAATCTACAAGAATATGGAAAATAAAGAGGAAACAAGGAAAATTCAATTTACTGGAAAGTCCTCCTACATAGTTTCCTTACCCAAGGACTGGATTTCAGAATTAGGTTTAAAGAAAGGAGATCAAATTCGTATTTCACGAACAGGTTCTTCAGCATTACAAATTTACCCAACACAAGTCCCAACTCAAAGATCAAAAAACGAAGAGGCAAAAATCGAAATTGGCGAAGACCTTCCGGCATCAATTATTAGAAAACTAATCTCTTTGTACTTTTTGGGCTATAAGACGATTAATATCAAATCGAAAACCGGAAGACTAAATCCTTCCCAAAGGACAGCAATTAAGGATGCCGTAAAGCGTATGCTCATGGGTTCAGAAATAATCTCTGATTCCTCAAGTGGTATAACTATACAAGTTCTTGTAAATTTACTAGAACTCTCAGTAGATGGGGCATTTAAGAGAATGATTCATCTTGCCAAATCAATGCTTTCTGATGCCATACTAGCTGTAATTGAAAAAAATTTGGACTTAGCTAGAGAAGTAATTAATACTGATGATGAAGTAGACAGATTTGGTTTTTACATAATAAGGCAACTAAAAATTGCGATTCAAAATGAACACATGCTAAAAGAAATGGGGTTTGAAAATGCAAGAAATTGTTTGGGATACAGATTAGTTGTAAAAAATATCGAAAGAACTGGTGATCATGCTGTACTGATAGCAAATGATCTACTTGAATTCAAAAAAGGGATTAAAAAAGAAATTTTGGATAAAATTAATGATATGAAAGAATTTTCAATCACTGTTTTAGATGATGCATGCCTTGCTTTATTCAAAGAAGATTACATGTTAGCAGAAAAGACAATAAAAAAGAGTAGTGAAATTACTAAATTCGAAAGAAAGGTTCTTGATTCAACCAAATCTCTTAGGGATGATGAGGAAATCTACCGAATACGCAGAATGGTTGAAAATATTCGAAGAATTTCAGAATATGCAAGTGATATTGCAGAAATTGTTCTGAATATAACAATAGAAAAAACCTTAAAAAAATAATTATTTTGAAAATTTAACCTCAATTCAACTCCAACAAATTAATCGATTTTACCTAAACCTTGATAGAAGAAATGAAAAAAACCGGCAAAGACTTATCTTGAAAATTATCCAAATTCCTTGTGTTTCAAAGTGAAATCTGCAATTTTGATAACTTATGATAAAGAGGATGTTCTGAAGGAGGCTGTGGCATTATGTGAGGCTGCAGGCTATTCTGTTTCACATATTATTAAACAGCATTTTCTAAAACGAGCAAAATATGGCATTAGTGCAGAGATTATCGAAAGACTCGAAGAAATTGCAAATAAATTAAAACCTGATGTTATTGTTTTCGATGAAGTTCTTAAACCCAGCCAAAATTATAATTTGGCTTCAACATTACATAGAAACATTCTTGATCGTGAGTCACTTATTTTAGAAATTTTTGAAAAACGTGCATCTAGTACAGAATCTCAACTGCAAGTAAAACTAGCAAACTTACGATATGAGATGTCAAGAGCTAAAGAAAAGGTTCGATTAGCGAAACTTGGTGAACAACCAGGTTTTTTGGGAATTGGAAAATTTGAAGTTGATGTTTATTATCGTGATATCAAACATCGTATGAACACTGTAAAAACGAAACTTGTCAAGTCTGGAAAACAACGGGAACTACATCGCCAATCACGAAAACGATTGGGCTTTAAAACTATCTCATTGGCTGGTTATACATCTGCAGGAAAAACTACTCTTTTTAACAAATTAACAGGTGAGGTAAAACAGCAAAGCGTAGAACTCTTTACTACTCTTTCAACTACAACCCGACGGGTAACAATCCGAGGGGAGTCCTT
>JBFJMG010000093.1:0-4651 GCA_041634015.1 Nitrosopumilaceae archaeon | reverse complement strand
TGGGAAAGAATTTTCATGAATGGGGAATATGAATTTGCTTCAATGCTAATTGAACGATTTACATGTTACCACAGAAGAAGCTATGTATGCAAAACGGGGCTTGGTGATGTTCTAATTGGAGCTGCTGCAACAATGGCTGACTACAATGGAATACCAAAGGTTTCCCACATTAAAGATAAACTAGTGGAAATGACCCATCTTAACGAATCGATATATGCAGCAGGAGTTGCTTCATCCTACCAGGCACATAAAATGAAATCAGGAGTTTGGCTAAATGATGACATGTTGGCTCAGGTCTGCAAACATAACGTTACAAGATTTCCATATGAGATTGGAAGACTTGCTCAGGACATAGCGGGGGGTCTTGTAGTCACTTTACCATCCGAGAAGGATTTTCGTAATCCTGAAACTGGTCCCTTATTAAAAAAATATCTTGCTGGTAGAAAAGGAGTTGATGTTGAAAACAGGATGAGGATGCTAAGGTTAATTGAAAACATGACTCTTGGAAGAAATGCAGTAGGTTACTTGACAGAATCCATGCATGGAGCTGGCTCCCCTCAGGCTCAGCGAATACAAATAGCGAGACAGATGCAATTGGGATATAAAATGAATCTAGCTAAAAACCTTGCAAATGTGAAAAACGATATCGAAGAACCAAACGAACCATCAGAATATTTCAAACGGGTTTTTAAAATTAGTAATAAAAACGAATAACGCTAACCGTTTTCGTCTTTTTTAAAAGGGTCAGTTTTATCAGTATTATCTGGCTTTTCTGATCTTAAGTCATCTGTTTTATCTGGAATGAGATCCACATTATCCGTTAATGGTAATTCTTTTTCATTTTTCTTTTTTACAACTTGTTTGAAAACCATTATTCCAATAATTATCGCTATAATGATATAATTTATCGGCGGAGTCAGAATTCTTGTAACGTAACCGATTTGCGGAATAACATAAGCCACCTGACCAATATACTCCTCCTCAGTTATTGGAAAATCCGTTCCAGGAATAGAAGCAGGGTTTGCATCTCCCTTTGTTCTAATAGTAAGCGGATTATCATCTATGATTGCAGCTACCCTATGAACAATTACTCGATCTTGACCAGACGGGCGGTTGAAAACAATGATATCGCCTACCTCAACTTCTTCAAAGGGATCATTACCTTGCACAACTAGTACATCAAAAACCTGAAGTTTTGGAACCATACTTCCACTTGAAACAACATAAAATGGATTTTCTGTACCAAAAACTACCTGAAGGCTAATCCAAATTATCAATACACCTACTACAACTATGATAATATCTTTAATAATTCCTTTAAAAGATGATTTAGTTTTCAAATGTTTTCAAACCATTTTCTAGATAAGATAAACCTTGCTTGTAGTGTCCATTCTAAATTTTTGTGCCGCACTGCTCACAGAATTTTGCTTCAGCTTTATTTGCAAATCCACAACTATTGCATTTACCAACTTGTTGGTTTATGGTCGATGAAGTCGAGACCGAAGTTCCTAACAAGACGATCTGCCCTACCTTTTTAATTTGATTCCACGGAATGGTAACTTCATTACCATCATTTTTTGTTACCACTAGCACAAGCGACTGTGTAGAATCAATACCAATCTGTTTAGCAGTACCTACCTTGTTTGCTTGTTCATCATATACTGCCATCCCAACAATTGAACTAACTCCTGAAGGTGGAACTTGTGACTGGATTGAAGGCGATGTTGGCGTTTCAGAAGGAAAATCAAAAGTTGGTAAGGTCTCCGTAACAGGGGAGGGCTGTTCTATAACTGAAGTGGATGGTGGTTCATAAGGAGTTTCCACGGTTGGAGTTATTGGTTTTGCATCCCCAATTTCTAGGGATTCATTTGGTTTTTTGAAGTCTCTATATTCAGCTAGAGTTGAACCACAAGTTGTGCATAGATATTGACCACGTTCTGTTAGAATTAAATTTTCAGCTACTTCCTCATTTGGGTTTTCATATTCAATTTTAGGACTACCCTCATAATCTTTTTCGCAGGTATTGCAAAAATATTTTGAAATTCTATCTGTATTTAATCGCCCCATAGGTGCCAAAAATAGATCAGGGCCACCAAGGTTACCCTTTCTTTGCTGTTCATCATCTACGCTTGCCATAATATATCCGCCAGAACCCCGTAATTTCTTTACCCTGGTCTCAGAACTCATAGTTCAGACTTTATCTGAAGTAATTTAAGTATCTTTCAGATTTACAAAGTCTGCAAATTAAATAAAAATATATGAAAAATTTACCACTTAACATATTTAGGTGTCTTTGTTTTATGGTAAACATTATGGGAATCATAAAAGTTTCAGACGCCAAGTCTTGGGAAACCAATGTAATGAGTTCTGGATTACCGGTTTTTGTCGATTTTTGGGCAGAGTGGTGTGGTCCATGCAGAATGGTAAGCCCTGTGGTAGAGGAATTAGCAGGAGAGTATGAAGGTAAGGTGAATTTCGTCAAAGTGAATGTTGATGAGGCAAACGAGCTAGCATCAAAATACAACGTCTTTAGTATTCCTACATTAGCGATGTTCAATAAGGGTGAACTTGTTGGTCAACAAGTTGGAGCAGCCTCAAAAGAATCATACAAAAATATGATAGAAAAAGCATTGGGAAATGCCTAGAAACCTTTAGACATTTTTGGATTTTATGATCTAAAGTAATTAATATTCCAAACCCCAAAATTTTCCATGTCTCTAGGTGAAGTAGATACACTAAATCTATTATCTGAAAAATTAGATAATTTGTTAAATGATTCACAGGGATATTACGAAAGTTTTCTTGAAGCGAATAATCTTTACAAAAACGGTAAGCTTGGAGACAAAGAATTTTTTGCAAAGTTGGGTGATTACGTGGTAGCTTATTCTGCCTTAGAATTCCTTTCAATCAAGGTAATAATGGAATTAAAAAAAGCAGTGGATAGACTTGGTGCAGGAAAAACGCTCGGCGGTACACAGTCTCCCGGTCTAATGCCCGGAATGGGATCCCCAGGCATGGCAGGTGGATACGGTGGAGGAATGATCCCACCTCGTGCTGGAACTGCTGAAAATCCTGTTGGCGGTCCTCCAAGTGTCGTTTCAGCACAAAGTGGATTCGGCGAACCTGGAACACTTCCAACACCTGATCCATCTTTGGTTTCGCATAATGCTGGTGGATCATCTTGTGCTTCTTGTGGTGCAGATTTACGCCCTAATGCTAAATTCTGTGTAAAATGTGGAACTCGAGTTTAAAAATTGATGAATTAATCTTGTGTAGTTCCACATTCAGTACAAAACTTTGCACTTTGTGCGATTTTTGCCCCACATTCTGAACAGAACTTTAAATCGCTTACGTTTTGATTTTGGGGAGTCCCATACATCCCAGATGATCTTACTGCCCCAGTTGGGACATATGTTTCATCATCAATAATTTGGACAGGTTCAAAGTCCTTTTCTTCTACATAGGTGTATAGTCTAGGAAGGGAATTTTCTTTATTGGATGGATCAGGTACCATATCACCTAACCAAAATGAATATCTCATCAGTGTAAGTTCTGGAGTGGAAAAAGCAAGTGTATGACTTGACATATAGTCTTCAGCAGCTTTTTTTCCGTTGAAAACTTTCATGAATTTCTTAAATTTTGATTTATGTATATTAGTTTCTAGGTGGACCGGGAGGGAATTGAACCCTCGACATCCGCGTTGCGAACGCGGCATTATACCACTAAACCACCGGCCCCTCTCTTATCAAAAACTGGTCCGCTTTTATTCATTTTCTAAAGATAAATTCCATCAAATGTTGGTACTCCAAATTATAAAATATTAAAACTCCCCGGGCAAACGTCCGGAGGGAACTATGACTCTTGATATGTATCAAGCCCGGGGCACGTTGTAGCTAAAGAAAATACGTAACAAATGATAATAAAGTCATTTAAGATTGTCATTTAGGGTAACCCTTCTCTTGATAATAGTGAGAAATTTACCTCTTTTTTTAGATTAAAATATTTTTAAGATCTACTTTTTATGATGTAAATCATCATGAAGATCTTTTACCATACTTATTAAAAGTTCAACTTCGTGCTTTTCTAATTGTTCAATCTCGTTAATCTTTTTTGTAATTAGTAATTTGGTTGCTGATTCAGTTGACTCATGTTTTTTTAACCGGGAACCGATTAACCGTGCACCTAATGCTGAAATAAAAACGCCAATAATCGAAATTCCGACAAACATCAGTATAATCCCCAATATGCGTCCGGCATCAGTTACAGGAACTACGTCCCCATAACCTACAGTTGTTACTGTAGCCGATGCCCACCAAAAGGCATCAATGAGATTAGTTATCTGAGCATTTTCATGAGTAGATTCAATTAAATAAATTCCAATACCGCTCCCCCCAACAACTAATATTGTAATAATGAAAAGAACTATCAGTATTTTCAATTCTTTATTGAGGCTTTTGGACTCCTAAAAACTTCATTATAATTATCAAATCTGATTTTTGGATCGCAGTTTCTCTTTTATATTGAAGATTAAACGTACAAAAAATTGTACTCATAAATTTTACTCAAACTTTTTCTTAACGAATAATAGCGTGAAAAAAAAAGATATCTAAATGACTTATGATACCTTAATTACAAATTCACACATAATTTT
>JBFJMG010000092.1:0-4675 GCA_041634015.1 Nitrosopumilaceae archaeon | reverse complement strand
GAGAACTTCACTTCCCCTGTAACCTAAGTTTGAAATAAGAATTTCCCGAGGTTCAGGTTTTTTTTCGTTTTTATCAGATTTGAGGAGTTCTTGCTTTTTTTTAAATGAAATGTTTTTTTGCATTTCAGCAAATCTTTTGGCTTTGAGTCTTTCTAGTTCTTTATCTTCTTCGCTCAACCTTTAATCACACCAATAGGAACAAGTTTTGCAACCTTTGTAGCGATTCCAAGATTATGAGATACATTAACCACTGCATCAACGTCCTTATAGGCTTCTGGCGTTTCCTCTACAACCCCATCTCTGGTAAGCGCCTTCACAAAAATTCCTCTATTACTCAAAGATTGTTTAACGCCAGATTCAGTATATTGACGTCTTGCTTTTGAACGTGACATGGTTCTTCCTGCACCATGAGCAGTGGATCCAAAGGTTAAATTCATTGAATTTGGTTGACCAAGCAAAATCCAACTTGCTGTACCCATAGAACCAGGAATAAAAACCGGTTGCCCTAAATCGCGATATTTGTCCGGAACTTGTTCTTTATTTGCAGGAAAAGCTCTAGTGGCACCCTTCCGATGGACCACAACATTTTTTTCTATTTTATCAATTTTGTGTCTTTCTATCTTTGCAATGTTATGTGCTACATCATAAATTAAATCCATTTCCAAATCTGATTCTGTCTTATGAAAAACTCTTGCAAACGACTTCCGCGTCCAATGAGTTATCATTTGTCTATTACTCCAAGCAAAATTGAGAGCTGCAAACATTGCTTTTCTGTAAGACTCCCCCTCTTCGGATGAATTTGGAACACATGCAAGTTCTCTATCTTTGAGATCAATGTTGTATTTTTCAAGGGCTGATTCAGCAACTCTAAGGTAATCACTACATATTTGATGCCCAAATCCTCGTGAACCACAATGTGTCAAAACGGTAATCTGTCCTTTTTTTATTCCCATTCTATTAGCTGCTTCTTCATCGTGAATTTCAGCTACTTTTTGTACTTCAAGAAAATGGTTTCCAGATCCCAGACTACCAAGTTGGGGCGCACCGCGTTTACGTGCCTTATCAGATACTTTGTTGGGATCTGCTTCATCCATCGTTCCATTTTCTTCGCAAACTTCGGCATCATTTTTGTTTCCATAACCATTATCAATTGCCCACCTTACACCTCTTACAAGAACTTCATCAAGCTCAGAATGATTTAATTTTATTGCCCCTTTAGAACCAACACCTGATGGAATCGAATTAAACAAGTCGGTAATCAATTCTTTTAATTTGGGTCTAAGATCTTGTTCTGTTAGATTAGTTTTCAATAATCTAACTCCGCAATTAATATCATAACCAACTCCACCAGGACTAATCATCCCTTCTTCTGCATCCATTGCAGCAACGCCTCCCACCGGAAAACCATATCCTTCGTGTCCATCAGGCAGTACTACGCCATGACTCACTATTCCTGGCATAGAAGCAACATTAGTTGCCTGCCAAAGAGTACGATCAGTTAACATTTTACTTATTAGTTGTTCATCTGCAAAAATACGAATCGGGACTTTCATCCCAATCTTTTCATCTTTTTCTATTATGTATTCCCATTTGCCAACCTTTTTGGGATTAATGTTTGTCGCCATAATGATCGGTAAAATGCCCTGTCATATCAATTTAAACCATCAGTAATAAGTAAGTAGATTTATTTTCGATACATTTGAGGATTCTTTGTTGGCAGTATTACCCATTGATAGTGGACGATATGGAACAAAGGAAATGCTTGAAATTTTCGCAGAGCAGAAAAAGATTAACTACCAGTTAGAGATTGAAGGTGCCGTAGCTCTATCACAAAGTGAAGTGGGTTTACTCCCCAAATCAATTGGGGCAAATATCTTCCGCGCCTCAAAATCTGCCAAAATAAGTGTAAAGCGGATAAAGCAATTGGAAAGGAAAAGCGATCATGATACTGCCGCACTTGTTGAAGCCTTAAGTGAGCGTTGTAGTGTAAATGCAAAACCGTGGATTCATTATGGCCTAACAAGTAATGATTTGGTAGATACAAGTAACTCAATGCAAATGAGAGACACTTTAAAAATAATCCAACCAAAAATTGCCAAACTTGCTCTCTTATTATCCAAAAGAGCTGTAAAATACCAAAAACTTCCTGCTGTTGGTAGAACTCATGGACAACATGCTAGCATAATTTCATTTGGCCTAAAATTTGCAAATTGGGCATTTGAGATGATCAAGCATCTTGAGAGGATTGAGGATTTGAAAAAAAGAGTATTGATCTGTAAAACGTTAGGGGTAGTAGGAACCGGTTCTTTGATGGGAGCAAAGGCAGTAGATGTTCAAAATAAAGTTGCAAAAAGATTGGACTTGCATCCAATCGAAGTTGCTACTCAAATTGTACCCAGAGAAAGATATGCAGAATACGTTTTTGAACTTGCATTAATTGGTTCTACCCTTGAAAAAATAGCACTGGAAATAAGGAATTTACAAAGAACTGAAATTGGAGAAGTCACAGAATCCTTCAAAAAAGGTCAAATGGGAAGTAGTGCAGTTCCAGTAAAAAAGAATCCAATCAAGAGTGAACGAGTTTCCTCGCTTTCAAAATTATTACGTGGACAACTTGGACCAGCATTTGAAAATGTTGCCTTATGGCATGAGAGGGATCTTTCTAATTCGGCTAATGAACGATTCATTCTTCCAATGAGTTCGATTTTGATAGATGACATGTTACAAACCATGAACAAAGTTATTGAAAATCTAAAAGTAAATGAAAATAAAATTCAAGATAATCTTTTTGTTACCAAAGGGCAGATTTTTGCAGAATTTGTTTTAGAAGCTTTAATCAAAAAAGGTCTCCCTCGTTTTAAAGCATATAGAGACGTGCAACGCGTCGCATTTTATGCACAAGACAATTCAATTGAATATTCAGAGGCAATACTTAAAGATAAAACAATGAAATCACAACTTGGGAAAAACGAAATAAATTTAATTTTTGCTCCTAAAAGTCATCTTGGGGCGTCAGTGAAAATAATTAATAATGTAGACAAAAAAGTGCGAAGTTACGTAAAAAAATTCATTTAATTTTCATCAAAACTTTATGAATTAGGGAACCATATTGTAATGCTTTTTTTCTTTTTGTGGCCGACATTTCAGGCACTCCAACTTTTTGAGCTAGATTTCGAATAATGTGTTTACGAATTAGATCATCTTCTCCCTTAATTTTTTGAAAAATGGGTATAGTTTTTGCAAATTCAATAAAACCCCCAGAAAGAAATGGTTGTACCAGATTAACGTTGAATTCCGAAGAAATATTGTTTAGTGTATTCATCATATTTAGTTCATTTTCTATCTTGGATTTCATCATGGTATTGACGGCTTTTGCTCCTTTTACTATAACACTTCGGTAGGCATTGTATCCACAGAATAATTCATCAATCCCATTTGCAGTGATTACAATTGAAATATAGTTAGCGTTTGCCAGTTTTGAAATATAGTAAAATGCAATAGAATTTTCAAGCCAAGATAAGTTATCGGTTTTTATTTTTTCCTTAATTGTGTGTGAAACATCGAAGAAACTATCCTTTTTAATTTCATAAATCTTATGTGATAATTTTAATTGGTTATTGATTTTTTTTGCAAATAAAATATCATGAGAATCAGGAAAGCCAATTGTTAGAAGTGTAAGATCATATTCAAGGTCTTTGCATAATTTAGCTAAAAGAGAACTGTCAACTCCACCTGAAAACGCTAATCCTATCTTTTCTTTGGGCACAGTATTTTTTATGGAGTCTTTGATTTTATCTAATAGTTCTTCTTCTATTTTTTCCATGAGAGGTCTAAAATTGAGGGTTACAAAGTAGTTGCGGTCATTTAGCTTTTAATTGGGTACTGAATCACAAATAACTATGGGTTTGGAAAAACTTTCTGCTGAGATAATTAAAAAAGAACTAGAAGACCTTCCTGGTTGGGAAATTGTTGAAGGAAAACTGCACAAAAATTTTCAATTTGAGGATTTCATTGAAGCTTTTGGTTTTATGACAAAGGCTGCAATGCAAATCGAAAAACATAATCACCATCCCGAGTGGTTTAATGTGTACAACAAGTTGACGGTAGAGTTAACCACTCATGATGCGGGTGGCATTACAAGTAATGATATCAAGCTTGCAAAAATATTCAACTCTCTTTGAACTAAATATTTGGAAATTCTTTTTTTAGAAGATGTTCAGAATCTCATTTTATAGAGAATTTATATAAAGAATCCAAACAAATTTTTTCAAATGACTAGTCCTACGATTTTGGATTCAGATTTTAGGTATTTAGATAAAAGTGGAAACCTTATGAAGACTAGAACAGAATTAGCAATAGCACAATTACTTTCTTTTTTAAACAAAAATTATGAGTACAATCATCGTCTGACTTTACCAGATGGAAAAAGTGTGTTAATTGATTTTAAAACTCAAGATGGGTTCATTGAAGTTATAGATAGTGATGAAGATATTTCAAAGTTTAAGATGTTAAAAGAAAATTTGCCAGAAACAAATGTAATGGCAATCGGACATCCAAAGTTCGCCGCACAAATAAAGGAGTTAGAAGATATTGTTTTTTATGATCAGCCACATCCACAAACAGGTTCAATTTTTCTTGAAGATCCTTCCTTTGCTTTTGACTACGCACATATCTT
>JBFJMG010000091.1:0-4678 GCA_041634015.1 Nitrosopumilaceae archaeon | reverse complement strand
TAATTCCTCTTACATACATTGATAAATCCTAAATCGCAATTTTTATTGTTAATATTTTAATGGTTTCCACATATTCTGAAATTGTTCAGAGAAACTTTGAATCATTTGAAAATATGCTTTTAAAAATTGGTTTCCCAAGTTGAACCAACTATTATTCCAGAAATCATCAGTATTTCTAAAGGAATCAAAGGTTACTAAGTTTAATGGTTTTTGAGACATTTCCTTTAGATTCAAGGGCCAGATTATTTCAAGTAAGTTCCATGGTTTGAACCATTCTTCACCAAATTTGGCTAGTTGATCAGAATTGGGAAGAAAAAACATTTCCCATGACTTTGCATAAATTCCATAGGATAATCCTACGTCCTTCCATTCCTCCCAAGATTTCATCCAGAATTCCATTGGATTCTGTGGACTAGACTCTGTTAATTTCACTCTATTTTCTTCTCCAGACAATTCTTCTGTTTATTGTATAAGATAGACGTATAGATGTGTTTTGGAAAAAGAAAATAACAACAAAAATTTTGATATCATATGACAGAGAAGAAGGAAGGAGCAATAATGAAATGCTCAAAATGTGGATTAACCCTGACCTGTAGAATGTCTAATTATGCTTATCCCTACCAAAACAAACTTCAATGGCAAAATGATGATGGTTCAGCGCATTACAAATTTGCTTCTGGAAAAATTTCCTGTACAGGAGAAAAATGGATAAGAAAAGCCCTTATGGAACAGGATCAAATGCTTAAAGATGCAGAACTAAGTAAAGGAAAATAGAATTCCTATCTAGATCTTAAAAATCTTAGTTTGGATTTGCCACTTAACGGAAAAATTCCCTTACAAAATTTACAAGTTTTAAACACTTTTTTGGCGTCACAATCAACTTCTACTTCAACAAATTTGTTGCAATTTGAGCAGATAAATAATTCAGTTTCCACAAGAACAATAATCTAATTTTGTTTAAGAACACCATTCTGTCCATTTTGGAAAAAATACCCTCTAGATTATTAAGAAAAATCTAAAATTTTTCTTAACTTAATAATCAATTTAGAAAAAAAAGAGTCCTCCAAGATATGATTAAGGGCAAAGGGCACTAAACAAAGTCGGGGTTTCATGAATAGTGACTTGGAGGTTTTGCTCTAATTACATTGTATAGGGCTTAGAAATTAACAGATTTGGTGTTCAAAATGAACTACTGTTTTTTAATTATTCCAATCAAAGATAGAAATCTTCATCCTCGTCAGATTCTTCGAAATCTTCGACATATACTGGTTCTAAAGGTTTTTTCTCATCAGGTATTATATCTGGTATAAGATTACTTGAAGCACTACCTAGCTCGAATTTAACAACCATTGTTACTTAATACACTTTTTTCTATTTGGGATTATGTGTTTTCAATTGAACAAACTTTGAATTTTTAGAACTAAATATGATTCATATAAAAAAATTCAAGATATTTGTTGTTTGTTTTGCACACAAGAGAGATAATTACCAAAAAAATATTTATTTTTTTATGAAAAAATCTATCGGAAGAATTCAAAATAATACTGAAAATTTAGAGGAGGATCCATTGAATTCATCAATCGACAGAACGATCACCTTCAATAAGACTGGAATGAAAAATGAAACCGATTTTAGACTTGAAACTAATGAAGAAGATGACAATATTGAAACTGAAAAACCATTAAGTGAAACCAGAACTGTACAAAATATATCTGGACCAGCGGGAACGGCTGTCCAAATTCTACAAAAAATCCAATCAATTAGAAAAAATATAGAGGATGAAAAAAAGACAAAAGAAGAGATTTCTGATAAAATAGCACAAAAATCTACATCGTTAGAATCCGCACGAAAAAATCTGCGAGAAAAAGAACGAGAGCTTCAAGGAATGTTTAATGAAGCAACAAGCAATTTTACTGTTGGAGATAAATTTTCAATGGTTGGACATGCTTCTTCTAAAATGTTGCATGATATTAGAGCACCACTCACTGTTTTGAAAGGCCAAGTTGAATTAATAAAATTACAACATGGAAATAATGAAGACAATATTATGTTGGAGTCTTTTGAAAGAATGGAAGGAGCAATTAAAAAAATAACAGCTCAAATAAATGATGTCTTAAATTTCGTAAGAGAAGCCCCATATGAAATTAAAAAATATGAAACTACTTATTTGATTGATTCTTCTCTACAAGAAATTAATATTCCAAGTGAAGTTGATTTTGAAATGCCCAAACAATCATGCATAGTAGATTGTGATGAAACAAAAACACGATCGATCTTAATGAATATTATACAAAATGCAATTGATGCCATGGATAACAAAGGTAAAATTAGATTCAGAGTTTTAGAACACGGAAATTATTGTCTTCTTCAAATAGAGGATTCTGGACCGGGGGTTCCAATAGAGAACATGGATAAGATATTTGAACCATTATTTACCACAAAATTCAAAGGAAATGGCTTGGGTTTGTCAAACTGCAAAGAAATCTTACTAAAGCAAGGAGGTTCCATCTTTGTGAAAAACAGTCCAACTACATTTACGGTTTGTTTTAAGAAATCTCAATAAATTTACTTTTTTATGAAAAAACGTATTTAGAAATTTCCTTGTCACCGTAAAATTTGGAGAAGCCAACCTTGGGGAATAAGCAGTGATACCTATCTGGAAAGGTCAACTTCCCTAAGTCAATCCTGACTTCAACGATATAAGGTGAACTAATTAAAACAAAATAGCCATCAACTTATTTAAATTTAAAATGACTTTCACAGATTCAAGTATTTTTTAGCAATCATATGAATACCTGGTTCTCCAACGGCTCCCATCATTTTATCAACCAACTTCCCTTTGCTAAACATCATAAATGTTGGAATTGCTTGAATCTCAAATTTTTGTGCTATTTGCTGATTAGAATCGACATTAACACGGCAAAATTTTATCTGTGGGTATTTTTTTGCCATTCTTTCAAAAATCGGATGCATGGCTTTGCATGGCCCACACCATTCAGCCCAAAAATCAACCAAAACCAAAGAGTTTTTTGAAATGGTTTTTTCAAAACTAGCAAAATCCAAGTCCATAACAACACCCTGATTATCATTAGATACTTTGTTTTGATTTTGTATCATCTCTGCTAATTTTCTTTTTTGAATCTTTTCAATCTCAGGATCTACCATATCACAATTTCCTGTTTCTAGTATATATTTAGAATTTTTCTTCTAAGAAAGCTACAACACCTTGTTCAAATTGAGTTTTACGTCTTGAAATTAATTTACGAATATCAGTAATTTGTTTCTCAGTTGGAAGTTCTGCGTATAGCTGATAAAACCCTTGAATGTATGAAGCCTGACAAGATCCAGTACACCATCCAACTAAAAATTCGGGAACATTTGGATAATTCCAATAAACCTTGAGTTCAGAATAATTTTTGGCAAAATAATCCGGAATTCCATTTATTACTTTGTTTAGATCCTTCTCTAATCTTCTTTGAAAAGAATCTGGTAAGCTTATTGTTGTTTCCTCTGACAACCTCGAAGATGAATTATTTCAAATTAGTAATACGAGGTTGTATGTCTAAATTACCCAAACCTAGCAGAACAGGACAAATTTTTTTTAATAATTTTAAAAAATGGGAAAGAAACATACACTGGTCAATGAAAAACCTCCTTTCTAAAATACTTCGTAGTTATTACTGTCTGAGATGATATCTATAGGTGGATTTAACCTATAACAAGGTATGAACTTGTGCTGAAGGTTATAACAAATTAGCTTTTTACTTATGTTCTAATTTTTCCAATCTTTTTTCGATTTCAATTAATTTGTTAATGATAATAATGTGCGTTTTCTTAGCATCTATTCCAACAGGACTATCTTTACTGCTAATGACCTTTTCAATCTCACTTTTCTTATCACTATCAACTTCTAGATCCATTTCTTCCCTTGAATATGCTATGAAAATATATTTTTCTTTTTTAACCGAATTTGTTGACCTCAATTTGGGTCAGTGAGGTTTTCAAGCAGATGGAAGTTTTTCAGAACTCAATATAGCCCTAAGGTTATCTCCGACACTAATGATCTCTTTTCATTTCCAATTTACTCAATCCGTGATCAATTTTATATTCATGTCCAAGTTTGGTATAATTAGATAAAGAAATTGAATAAAATTATCCTTACCACCAGTAAAAAATTCTATGATTTTATAAATACGAAAAGTGAAAACCAGGGACAATGAGCACAGACGAAAGTACCAAAAGTGATCTTGGAGGTATGGCCAAAGTTGGTGCTGGTTGTGGCTTGGTAGCAGGATTCGCCCTATTTTCATCATTTCTTTCAATAGATCAACAACTAAACATTCCCAATGGTACATTTTACAAAACGATCGGAATTCCCTTAGGCGTAGAAGGTTTAGGTGCAGTCATGATGGGATTTTTTGCACATCTTGCGGCTTCTGCAATAATTGGTGTTTGTTACACGATTGCTGCATCAAAATGGAGGACTTTTTGGATTGTTACTGCGCCAAAAGGGATGTTGACAGGAGCAATAACTGGAGCAATTGTGTTCGCAATATTTTTCTTGCCAATACATACCCTAGTAATGTTGCCAATAGTATCTCAGGAATTCATAATCATGGATGAATCTCAATTAGATTTGGATCAACTAGAAGCACTCAACACGTTACTGTTTAACAGT
>JBFJMG010000090.1:0-4704 GCA_041634015.1 Nitrosopumilaceae archaeon | reverse complement strand
TTCTTTTTTCTCCTTCGTTAGATGCTCTAGTAATGCTTTGATTTCTATATGAATATCATTATTCTTTGAGATGTCTAATTTTTCAGGAAGCTTTTCTTTATCGTTTAGCTCTTCTAGATCTATTCTACGTTTTTGCATACAATCAATATGATCTACTCCTGTAGCCGAAATCTTATTACAAATAGAACAAATCGTCAATGATTACCATTACCAATCCCACGATTTAATAATTTCATTTTGAGCTTCAAAGAACACGGGGCCGTCGTCTAGATTGGCTATGATGCTAGCCTGGGGTGCTAGAGGTCGCAGGTTCAAATCCTGCCGGTCCCACCATTACATAGAATCTCAAAATTTTCACTCTCTTTTTGGGTTCTAGTTAAAAATTCCTGATTCAGGTTAAAGTTTTAGGATTTTTAGTAATTCTTCAAATGTTTTTCTGGTTGGATCTTTTTTGTATGCCCTTAGTGCTTTGATGATCAATTTTTTTGTAGGAGTTTTGCAAATTTTTGATATCTTTTTTGATATCCCAGAACCAATGTAAAAGGCCTGTGTGGCAGAAGTTACATTTGACACTCGCCTATCAAGGCTAGAGCTTTCAAAATCAATCATTGTTATCTTTGGAAAACTAATGATAACGTGCTTTGAAATACTACTAAGCTCCCCATGATCAAAATTTGCTTGATCTAACTTGTAGCAATCCCTTAAAACTTTTCGAACTACCACTTTTAGTTTTTTTGAACTCCCAACCCCCTTTAATTCCGAAATCCAATCCCCAATTTTTTGTCCCCGTAAGTACTGCATAATTAGAACATTCTTGCTTGCTTGAATCAGTTTAGGACCAACTCCAATAGAATTTACATACGAAAGGAGTTTTGCTTCATCTTTCATACTGGTTCGCTGTGAATCAATTCGTCTAAGCTTTATTGCAACTAGTTTTGAATTCTTCTTTGCCAAAATCACAACTCCGACGTAACCTTTACCAAGAATTTTTAGTGTACCTATCTGGGTAGTCCCATCAAAGTAAACGCCTAAAATACCTAGTTTGCGTAGCTCGTTAATTCTTGATTTGATTTGCGTTTTTGTGTACCGTGGATAACAAATAACCGAGGAATAGGGCTCTTCTGCAAGTTTATTGATTGAAAGAAAAGATTGTTTCATCTGTTGTTGAAAAATCAACTAATACCTCTTTAATGGATTTGCCTGAGGCTTTAGACCCACTAACGATCTTAAATCCTTTTTTTAAATCGGCATGTAATCCCTTTGGGAGTCCAGATTTTTCAAGATTCTTTTTCAGGAGATTTTCTAAGAATTTTTTTGCATCAGAGTATTGGCGTTTTTCAAGTGATGCAATTTTTCCTTGCTTTCCAATCCATAATAGCATAGTTTTTTTACGATTTTTTGAAATGAATTTTTGAGAATCTTCATTATTAAAAAAACTTGGACCATTCTTTTGATGATTTTCAGATATCTGCAAAGATTCAAAAAAGAAAACTAAATTTCCTAAATTTTTTTCATCGACCAGGGCAGTTTTTCTAAGTACATTAAACCCTGCTAGCTCTAACTGGCTTGAAATGGAACTTGCGGCCCTTTTTGCCTGCCCCCAGATAATATCTGGACTCCTTTGCTTATAAGAAAATGACAAAACCAGTATATTTTTCAGATTCTCTTTTTTCAACCGCCTTGGTTTTGCCTTAAAAAAATTCATTGACGGCTTTTTCAAAAAAACTCTTGATGCTAAGATGAATTTACCTAGATTTTCCTTGGAAATGGCAGCAGCTAAATTTCTGTTACTGTCTATAGGGTCTATGATACTTATTGATGTATCAAACTTTTTGGTCGCTTTACCGATTACTTGATTTTCTTGTATTGTTGCAAAATATTCTAAAACTCCTTCAAAGGTTTGAAAATTCCAAACTAAGACTTCAGTAACATAACCACTAAACCCTTGTTTTGCTATCTCTGCACCATAGATACCAATTGATTTGCAAAATCTCTTCAATAAACGTACGTCATCCTTCATTGGACCACTAAGTGATTCAAGCATAAACTCTGTATGAAAAGAGGATCGGTCTGCTGCACTTTGCCACTTGCCCTTTTGAACATCATATGAAGGAACAACATTTACTATTGTTCCCTTTATTTTTGCCTCAACGTACGGATGATCGGAATATCTTACATAAGGTTTGAATTTTTTTAATGCATCAAATCCTACACTTTTGGCAATTTTTGTAAATCGTTGCTCTGGCGTTTCTTTTTTAAATTTTATAAAAACATCAACATCTGCCTTTTCCGGTAACCAAGTTCCCTTTGCATATGAGCCTCCAAATTCTATATCAATAATTTCTGGGTATTTTGATTTTTGTGCATTAACTAATTCAAATGCCTCTCTTGCAACCTGAGTTTTTTGTTTTTGTTGAATTAAAGTAGGCACAACGAGTTTTTTTGCCTTTTCTAAAATCTGGTTCATTGCTTTGCTTTTACCACCTGTATGTCTGAATAAATAGGTCCCTGAGGGGTCAACACACTTTGTTTGAACTTTATCTCATTAACCTTTTGATCTCCAAACTCTGTAGAAGAATATTGTAATAATCGATCGGAGAGGTTTACTCTATCTTTTACTCTAAAAATTGTTACATGTGGTTTGAACGGCTTATCACTAGTAAACCCAAGGGGCGATAAGCTCTCTTGAACTTTATTAGCTAATGTTACTAATTGGTCTGCTCCTTTATTCAATCCAACCCATATCACTCGAGGGAAGCTAGATTTGGGAAATGCCCCTACACCAGAAAAACCAATCTCAAAAGACGAAAATTTTATGGATGCTAACTTTTCTTTTATCTTCTCTGCCATACTATCTGAAACATCTCCTAAAAAAAACAAAGTAAAATGAATCTGATTTGCCTGAATTGGTTTTGCACCAATCTCAAACTCTGATTGAAATTTTTTTATTGAATTAAGAACGTGATTATCTGATACTTCCACGGCAATAAAAGCTCTCATCAAAAACTGTCGGAGGATATCTTTTTAATTATTTCCGGTAGCTTCATAGAACAGTCGCCATGAGTTCTGATTATATGTCAAAGCTGATAGTATGTCTTACTGGAATGCCTGGTGCTGGAAAGTCTACAATCGCGACTGGACTAAAAGAAAAAGGCTACGAGATAATCAATATGGGAAACGAAGTACGACAGGAAGCAAAGAAACGGAACCTAGAACCAACAGGGAAAAATCTAGGAAAACTTATGCTTGAATTACGAGAAAAAAATGGTCCAGGGGCAGTAGCCGAGCTAATCAAACCAAATATCTCAAATTCAAAATCTGATGTAATAGTAATAGATGGAATTAGGTCAAATGCGGAAATTAAAGTTTTGAAAAAATTAGGGGTTGTAAAAATTCTATCTGTACATGCGTCAACTGACACTCGATTTGGTTTTCTCACAAAAAGAGGAAGATCAGATGACCCACAAAATAGAGATAATTTTGAAGACAGAGACTCTAGGGAGCTTAAAGTTGGAATTAGTACATCTATTGCACTGGCAGATGAATCAATCTCAAATAATAAACTAACCAAAGAAGAATTAATCAATCATGCATATTCCATAATTCAAAACTGGAAGCAATGAGCTTTCCTAATATCCCATGCAAAATTTCTATTCACTGCCCAATTAATCCATCAGAAGATGCCGACAAAGTCAAAAAAGCAGTAAAAAATATTTTTGAAACTGCACCAATAAAGATTCTAAACGAATCCCTAATTGCTTCCCTAGATGATATAGAATTCTTATCCCGAATTTACACCGTAATACAATCAAAACACAACCAAAGAACCTACAGAAAACAACTAAAACGAAATCAAAGCGATGATTCTACTTGGTTTTACTTGAATAAACAAGCGGCCTTTGTAAACACGGTAGCTCTTTGCGAGGATTATGAAGAATCACCTTTAGGGCCAATTAAGATTACTCTCAAATCAAAGCGAATTGATGACGTGATAGACTGGTTAACTACTTGATATTTTTCCTAATCAAAAGTGGTAATTTTACGCATAGACGTAACCTTGCATTATAAAACAAAATCATATCATTTAGATAATTTTTTTTAATTCCCCTATTGAAAATAAAATTTTTCAAGCAATAACTATGATTATAAAAATAATCGTAATAGCCACAATTATCGTAGTGGGTGCAGCCTTTTTTGTCCCCTGGTCCCCAAATATCCTTTCTAATCCATTTAGTATCACAGACTCATTTAATTTGGATATTAATGGAATTCACGGAGAAGCAGTACAGACAGTTGAAGGAACAATTGATGGTACTGTCAATGCAGTCGATAAAGGATTCAATAATCTAAAAGAAAAATCTAAGGACATGCTAAACCAAATTCCTTAATCACGTTTTATTTTATCAGTTCAACAAATGTAGGAAGTGTTTTTGCGCTAGTATTTCTGATTGACAAATCCATATCTTCTGACATCAAAGTAGATTCTGGATTAACTTCAATTAAAAAGGCATTATTTTGTTTTGCATAAATTGGTAAAGTATTTGCAGGAGAAACTACCAACGAAGTTCCTGCGATCACCATTAAGTCACATGAGCTAGCTTCAATCAAAGCCTCTCTCCAAACATCTTGAGGAAGTGGTTCTCCAAACCAGACCACATCAGGTCTAAGGATGTTATGGCAGTTACTACATCTTGGTGGCAGCTC
>JBFJMG010000089.1:0-4862 GCA_041634015.1 Nitrosopumilaceae archaeon | reverse complement strand
TCTGTTTGTGCAATAATTTGTGAAATTACACTAAGAATGGAAGGATTGTATAATATTGTTGCATCAATTTTGGATTGGGCAAAAAAAATGGGCTCAAATGAAATAGTTATTCTAGATGGTGTAGCAAGTGAGGAACACGATGACAAGGCATATTGTGCTGCTGAAGAAGACTTGTGCAGAGTGATGGCAGACAAAGACATCAGCATGATTCCACAAGGATTTATCACGGGAATTCCAGGTGGAATCTTAAATGAGTGCTTGGTAAGGGAGATTCGAGGATTGACTCTGCTTGTAAAGGCAAACAAAAACGGTGCAGACCCATTGGCAGCAGCCACACTAGTAGAGGCAGTAAATCGACTATATGAGCTAAAAATAGATACGACTGACTTGAAAAAAGAGGCTAAAAAAATTGGTGCGGATTTTGAGGAATTATCTAAAAGATATTCTAAACACAGAAAAGAGTTATCTGGCATGTACATGTAATTTTCAAGCAAATTCTTTTATTCATAGCAGGCACGCACAAAATCATGACCCTATCTTACAAAAAAACTGGTGTAGATATTTCAAAAATAAAACAAAGCCAAAACGCAATAGGAAAAATAATTGCATCGACGCACAAAGTGCAAAAAAAGGCAAGGATTGCACATGGATTTGGGCATTATGCGGGAATTGTAGAGATTCCTGGAAAAACGCTACTTGCAACACATACTGATGGTGTTGGGACTAAAGTTTTGATTGCAAATGCGATGAAAAAATACGACACAGTTGGAATTGACTGCATAGCAATGAATGTAAATGACATAATCTGCATTGGTGCAACTCCCATTTCGTTTGTGGATTATATTGCAGCAAACAAAAATGATGAAAAAATTTTCAAAAAAATTGTCCAAGGATTAGCAATCGGTGCGAAAAAAGCTATGGTCCCAATTGTTGGAGGAGAGACTGCAATAATGCCTGATTTATTTTCAGGAAAGGAATTCTCTTTTGATTTAGCAGGAATGGTAGTAGGGTTGGTTTCAAAAAAGAAGATGGTTTTAGGCAACTCAATCAAAAAAGGAGATGTAATAATTGGGGCTGCAAGCACTGGTTTGCATTCAAATGGTTATTCATTGGCAAGAAAGGCACTTGCAAAATATTCACTCAAAGATAACATCAAAGGAGTCGGTAATTTGGGAAAAGCAATGCTAGAGCCAACTGAAATTTATGTAAAACCTGTCTTAGAAATTATTGACAAGTGCAAGGTTTCAGGATTGGCACATATCACTGGTGGTTCGTTTACAAAATTGTTAAGACTTAAAAAAACGGGTTTTGAGTTAGATTCACTGCCAAAGACTCCACCACTAATGCAGCTAATTGCAGACCAAGGAGTATCTAAAAAAGAGATGTTGCGGACCTTTAACATGGGAATTGGTTTTTGTGTGGTTTCTCCAAAATCAGAGGCAAAAAAAATAAAATCAATTTTTAAAAAGAACAAGATTTTGTCACAGGAGATTGGATTCATCTCTGCAAGAAATGGTGTGTTTGTTGACTCGATGAAACTTGCTTGATGGATAAATAACCGTTTAATTTTGTTTGATTGATGGTAAGCCTCTTGACAATTTTAGTCCAGCCAGTTTATCCATCGTAAGCCTTATGCTATTGCTCTAACATAGTTTCTCTAGTCGATAACTCTACATCTGTGTCTGTATTTTGTATAAAAACAGTTGAAATCATTCTCAATAAATGAAGTTTTGGGCTAAAAAAGAAAAATTGTCAAACCGATTATTACAATCACATTGATTTCTATTAAATCATAAGATGTTCAAGATCAAAATTATTTCAAAGTAAAAAAGAGGCATCCTCAAAAAATTCAAAAATAAAGAGATGGATACTATTTTTTTGCTAAAAATTACCTTATATTGCTCGACATTTTTCTAATAGAAGAGAGTTGGCAGCAGAGGGACTTTTTATTCAAACCATTATTGGTGTCGGGATCTTATTATTTGCAGCAAAATTAATGGCAGAATTATTTTTGCGAATGCGTCTCCCAATTGTTTTAGGGGAATTACTAGCTGGCATGATAATTGGCCCCTTTGCCTTAGGGGCATTTATCGTATTTGATGGTCAGCCGCTACTCCAAATGAATGCAGAGATCAAAGTGCTTGGCGAAATTGGCGCAATCGTAATTTTGTTTATGGCAGGCCTTGAGATGACTCCAAAAGAATTTCTCAAAGGGGGTAAAGCATCATTTACTGTTGGGACGCTAGGTGTTGTTGTTCCATTCTTTGCTGGATTATTGGCATTTCAGGCATATGGCTATGACGCACTTCAATCAATGCTAATTGCAACTGCTCTTACTGCAACAAGTATTGCAATTTCAATTCAGGTCTTAAATGAATTCGGGAAAATAAAGACACCTGAAGCCCGTCTAATAATTGGCGCTGCCATTGTAGATGATATTTTAGCTATTGCAGTTTTATCAATTGTTTCATCCATTGCTGCAGGAGAAGGTGGCGTTGATCAAATCGATATTGGTAGTGTGATAATAACAATTCTACAAGTGTTAGGATTCTTTGCTATAATGCTAATTACATCAATTATAGTAATCCCAAGAGTCGTTACTCCAAAATTGTGGAAGGCAAAAGGAAGTGTTGAAGGAATTGCAACTGCTGCATTTTTTGGCGCAGCTGCACTTGCAGGTTCGATTGGGTTGTCGCCAATTGTTGGTGCGTTTGCAGTAGGAATGGCGCTATCTACTACCAAAGTATTTGACAAAGTAGAAAACTATGTTGAAAAAATTGGTTTAATCTTTGCACCATTGTTCTTTGCAATAATTGGAGCACAGGTAGATTTTCGAGAGGTGAACACAGAAATTTTGATTCTCAGCGGAATTGTAATTGCCATAGCAGTAGTTACAAAACTTTTTGGTTGTGGACTTCCTGCCTGGTTGTTTCTCAAGGACAAAGCCCAAGGAATGCGAGTTGGCATCGGAATGATTTCACGTGGAGAAGTAGGACTAATTGTTGCAGGAGTAGGTGTATCGTCAGGAATTCTTACTGGAAGCGTTTACTCTACTATTGTAATTATGGTAGCAGTAACTACAATTATCACTCCAATTTGGTTAAAGATGGAATACAGAAAAGAAAGCAAAAAAAGCGGAGAGGGCTCAGTCGAATCAAGTTCTAAATCAGATAGTGGTGACAGCCCCAGCGTCAAAACCGTATAAATTTAAGACTGGATGGAATCTCAAAGACGATGCAAAAAATGAATTCATTCTCACAAGCATGTTACGAGATATCAAAGAATTTACTGCAGGTACCTCAACCAACAAAAAAAGATGTAAAATCGGAGATAAAAAAGGCGTGCAACAAATACGCACTTAGTAGATTCCCAAGAAATTATGAGATCTTATCAACTGTTACAGGTTCTGATTTTATAAAATTACAAAAAGTATTGCTCAGAAAGCCAATCAAGACTGCCTCTGGAGTTGCAGTAATTGCACTTATGCCCAAGCCATATGCATGTCCACATGGACGATGCACGTATTGTCCTGGGGGAATAGAATACAACACTCCAAATAGCTATACTGGAAATGAGCCTTCAACAATTAGTGCAATTGAGACAAATTACAACCCAAAAGAGCAGATTCTAACCAAATTAAAAAAACTAGTGGCATATGGTCATGACGCATCAAAGCTTGAACTAGTAATTGTTGGCGGAACTTTTCTGTTCATGCCAGATGACTATCAGCAAAATTTCATCAAATCCTGCTACGATGCACTAAATGGTTTTGATTCTCCAACACTAGAGGAGGCAAAGAAAAACAATGAAAATGCAGCAATACGAAATGTCGGATTTACTATAGAAACAAAACCTGACTATTGTAAGCAAAAACACGTAGACTCTATGCTCAACTTTGGAGTAACGCGCGTAGAAATAGGAGTGCAGAGTCTGCAAAACAGAGTCTACGATATCGTAAATCGTGGACATGATTTTAAAGACGTAGTAGATTCATTTCAGATATCAAAAGATGCAGGATACAAAATAGTTGCACATATGATGCCCGGTCTTCCAACAATGACCCCAGAACAAGACATTTTAGATTTTGAATCACTCTTTGAAGACTCTAGATTAAAACCCGATATGCTGAAAATTTACCCATGTCTTGTCCTAAAGGGAACTCCACTTTATGATGAATATCTGGCAGGAAGATACATTCCGTATTCAGATGAGAATTGGGTGCATGTCCTAACTGAGATAAAACAAAAAGTTCCAAGGTGGGTTAGAATAATGAGGATTCAACGAGAGATTTCATCCTCCGAAATTATTGCAGGACCAAAAACTGGAAACCTACGTCAAATTATTCAAAAGAATTTAGAAAAAAAAGGAACAAGTTGCAAGTGTATTAGATGCAGAGAGGCCGGACACACAAAAAAGATGGCTAATTTTGAGGATCTTAAACTAAATTCAGAAAACTATTTCTCATCAGAAGGAGAGGAAATCTTTTTGTCATATGATGATTCAGAGGATTCGGTTTATGGATTTCTAAGACTTCGATACCCTAGTTCAAAAGCTCATAGAAATGAAATTTCGCAAGACACATGCATTGTGCGAGAACTACACGTTTTGGGCAAATCCCAAAAGATAGGGAAAAGAGATGACGATGGAATTCAACACTTTGGTTTGGGCAAAAATTTAATGAGTCAGGCTGAAAAAATCTCAAAAGAAAAATTTGACGCAAAAAAAATTCTGGTGATTAGTGCAGTCGGCACAAGAAAGTATTATCAAAAATTAGGTTATTCTTTGTATGGTCCTTATATGGCCAAATCTCTAGTCTAAGGGTACTCACATGTCTGAGCAGACAGTAATTGGAAAGGGAACAT
>JBFJMG010000088.1:0-4891 GCA_041634015.1 Nitrosopumilaceae archaeon | reverse complement strand
CTGATATTCATAAAAAAATAATTCATCAACTTTATCAAAAGAGAAGAAAGCACGTTGCAGAGCTTTTAGAAAAATATGAGACTCTAGTTAAAAAAAAATTAACTGCCAAAAAAAATGATGTTATTTATCAAGCCTTGGAATCCGGAGCAGTTGACACGCTGATTGTTTCTGCAGATTATCACACAAATTCTCAATTCAAAAAAATAATAAAAATGCTAGAAATTGCAAAAAAGACATCTGCCAAAATCGAGTTTGCGACATCTTCAAAAATTATTAAAAAGCTCGATATCCATGATTCTGTTTTGGCAATACTGAGGTACCCTCTAAAATAACCCAAAATGATCTGAGATTTCTGCAATTTCCCATAGCCGCTTCTGAGGACAAGCACATAATGAAATTAAATAAAAAATATCAAAATCTATGCAAAATTATGGTGTAACGATAATAGGCATCGGAATATTTGTAATCAAGAAAAAACTCAAATTTGAGGCAAAAAGGCATGCCACAAAGCTTCCGCTATGCCAATATAACAAATAACTAATGATACAATACATGTCTTCAGTAAGACTAGAGATTAACAACCCAAAAATCCGCCCCGTGATTGGAAGTGAGGCCAAAAACCCACTTCCAGTCAGAATAAAAAATATCTCGTGGGAAGATATCCGAGGGTTGAATTGGATTACGGAAGATTATTCATATTGAGAAAAGACAAAACATGAAATGCAAAATATTACTTTTAAAATCGTGTACATTTTAATAGACCAAAAACGAGGAAACTACCATAAATGAATCAAGATTCAAAAAACTTAGCAAATAAACAGAAACTACAAAAATTTCTGACAATTTCTGTTTTGTTGGCAGTAACTACGCTTATCACCGTATCATCCTCAGGAATTGCTTATGCCGATGTCATATCTCCAGTAAAACAGCATGCCTTTGGAATTTCAAATGAAAATATTACATGTAAAGCTCATTTATTTAAAGCCATAAGGACGGCAGATAGCGTTCCAGTATGTGTAAAACCCGCATCCGTTGAAAAACTATTAGATCTAGGATGGATTAAACCACTTGACCTTAACGCACAAAAAGCACTTGATAACAAAATAAAACGAGAGCCAATCGGTGAGGTTAAAACCGTTACTGCAGTTGCAGATTATCTTGATACTGGCATATCAAAACCATCTGCATCAATTACACAATTCAACTATGTATTTGAGCTATGTGCATTTGACAAAACCATTCGCGCCCCTGAAGTAATAATAAGTTCAGATAGCGATGCAAAAACTGTAAAATTGGCAGATAGAATAAATGCCAATACCTGTCAGAAAAGTGCGGTAAAAATCAAAGCAGCTCAAGCCAATTCTATTTCTGGAAAATTAGTAAATGATGGCCAAGTTTCTCAAAAGATAAACAGTTTGGAAATCAAAGTAACTGAGCTTACAACGCAGCTAGAAGAGCAAAGAAAAATGTTGTCATCAAATGTAACAGACGCAGTTGCAACCTCGGTCGGAAAGAAAATAACTGAATTAAGAAAAGAGCTAATCAACACAAAAGATGAACTAAATAGGTACCTCTTTACACTTTATGTAAAACCAACACAGAGACCTTCTGACCTTAATGCTTTGACCACTTTTAGTGGAGAGCCAGTAATGGGAGCAACAGTTACGAAGGTAAAAGTATCCAAGACAGATTCAGATTCTGCACAACTGCCAATTAATGCCCTTAACTATGTTACAGTATTTCAAATATGTGCCAAAGATTCTCCAATTAGAGATCCTGCTGTAATCGTTTCCTCAGCCATTGATACAAAAACAGTTAGACTGGCAAACAAAATCCCAGCTAACACTTGTCAAATGTCATCAGCAGTAATTCCTGCAGAGAATCCTGCATCAATTCAAGTGCTACTTAAAACAACAGACGCAAAATCCAAAGCCGTAGAAGACACAGAGAAAAAAGTCAAAAATCTTCAAACTAGAATAAATAATGAAAAAATTAATCTCGATAATTTGTTATCTTCACAACCAAGACCTGCTGACTATGATGCCAAATTCACCGAGATTTCTAATAAGATTATACAGTTACGTCAGGAATTAAACGAAAGTAAGACAAAATTATACGTCTTATTAAGAACATCCTAATCTTTTCATTTTAAATTTTAATCAAAGGTTCTAATCTTTGATTATTAATTTAAATCACTAATTCCAAAAAGAAAAAACTTTCATGTTGCTTTGGTGCATCTTTTATTGTGTCTGAATCACTGCCAGAGGCTAGGTTACGACTTCGATTAAGCTCAAAGGATGCACATTATGCAGGTAATCTAGTAGATGGTGCTCGCATTCTTAACTTATTTGGAGACGTAGCTACCGAGTTAACCATTAGATATGATGGTGATGAAGGTCTCCTAAGAGCATATGACAGTGTCGAATTTCTTGCACCTGTGTATGGTGGAGATTTTATTGAGGTTTTTGGAAAAATTACCAAAGTGGGTAACACCAGTAGGACGATAAAATTTGAAGCATACAAAATAATTACTAAATCTAAAACTCCAAAATATGAAAGCTCTTGCGACTTTTTAGATGAGCCTATACTTGTTGCAAAGGCAACAGGCACATGTGTAGTTTTAAAAGAAAAACAGAGGAATAAATCCTAATCATTTCCAATCTTCTACAAGGAATCATCTGCAATTGTTTATAACTCATATATGAAAAACAATTTCAATTAATTATGGTTGAGGAAATAACCCAAAATGCAACCTCAAAACTAATTCCGCTGAATCAAGTTTTGTTAAATGATTTAACTCTACAGCTATCAATAGCCGTTTTAGTAATAGGCTTTATCACAATTTTTTTGATAAATCGAAGAATTTCGTCCTGGATTGAAACGAAAAAAATCAGCCATACTCAACCATTTACAACTGAATTTGTAAAAAAAATATTGCTTTCATTATTTGTGATAGCACTTTTTGTGGTAATGGATGCATATATTCAGATCTTTGAACTATTTGATACTCAAGCAGCAATTGATGCTGCAAATGCATATGAAACACTTACTCCCAGGGAAACCTTTGCAAAAATACTAGATACATTTGTAATTTTAGTAATAGGCTATGCTGTTGTTAATTTGATTCCTATACTTCTTGCAAAAAATGAGGCAAAAAAGATAGAAAAACAAGATTATCAACAATGGATTCACAAAAGGGGATTCTTAGATGACAAAGACGATCTCTTTCATCAATTATTTGAATGGAGCCCACCAAAACACGGTCCTTCAGATATGCCCGAAAAAGAATTTCAGGAAAAGCTAAAAACTCCAGAAGGTAGGTACTACTTGGAGAATTATTATAATTCTCAAGGCATGCCAATTGGAAGTTTCAAACAAATCAAACCCAATGCATTTGATTTATGGAGAAAATCTGAACAGGAAAAATTCGAAAAATATTTTGAAGATTGCATTAGCGGAAACAATCATTCCGGCCAAGTTCTACGACTGGGAGTTTTTCCAAAGGAGATTTACACTATTTCACAATGGAGGGACCAAAAACGAATTGCAAACTACGAGCCGATAATTCCTGGAGCTCGTCCCCCAGGCTGGGCAGAAAGACAGGAAAGTGAGACTCCAAAATCATTCAAGCAAATTATTCCATTATCTGGGATGCTTGCATTATTGATTGCAATAGCAGCATGGTGGGAGGTAGATCTTGTGGTGCTAGCTACTGCTAGCGGAGGACTCGCAATAGGAATTGGGTTTGCTTTACAGGAAACAATGCAAAATTATTTTGCATATCTTTCAATAAAGAAAGATAAAATTTTCGTCGAGGGTGATAGAATAAAACTTGAAAATAATTATGTAGGAATAGTATCAAGAATTACTCCAAGGGTAACCTATGTAAGAGATGCTTTAAATGAATCCATTGCAATAATTCCTACTAGACAATTAATTGCTGCAACCATTATCAATTACTCAAAGGATGTCAAATTCATTCCGGCAGTTGTAGAGGTTGGAGCATCTTATCTCAATGATCCTGAACAAGTCGCATCTGTCTTAATTAAGGTGGGTGTAACTGCAATGAGGGAACTCATGGATGCCAGAGGAAATCATCTAATTGTTCAAGAAAAATGTCCTTACAGAGACGAGCAAAAACCAAGTTGTGGCTGTGATAAAAATATCCTTGTTGAGCTAGAACAACCAATAGTCCGGGTTACTAATTTTAATAGCTCATCAATTGATTTTACAATTCGAGTTTTTGTCAGGGACTATGGCGCGCAATTTAAGGTAAAAAGCGATATGAGAATTATGATAATTAAAGAATTTAAAAAACATAACATCACCATTCCGTGGCCAATCCAAACAGAATATCATGGTAATCTTGGGAAAGAAATCCAAGAAATAGAGAGGACAGATCCTGTGAGAAAAAATACCTTGAGTGAATATGGTGTAGGGGATCTGCATTCATCAGATAAATCTAAAATAAGAAATGCTTCTGATGATGGAGATTAAAAAATTTGTATTTTTCTGGGATAAAATCATAAAAAACCACTAGAGAAAATTCCTAACGTCTCCCTAGTTGACAACTTGTGTATTGCTCTAATTAATTAAAAACTCACAATTTAAGGTAAAAAGGCATGCCACAAGACTCCCGCTATGCCAATATAACTGATCATCATAAGTAATTTCATGCACCCAACCAGACCAGTAATAGTCTGCCAGAAAACCTATCCTAAATTGATTGGAAGTGAGGCCAAAAACCCACTTCCAGTCAGTGTAAATTCTGTTCTGATTGGATTATCATGTCTTTTAGATGATGATTTTGGCAATTTTGCTTAACTGACAAAGAGGAGGTGAACATAGAAAATATGAAGACAATTTTAGTAGTTTCATTAATGGCAATTTT
>JBFJMG010000087.1:0-4940 GCA_041634015.1 Nitrosopumilaceae archaeon | reverse complement strand
TGAAATTTCTAGTAGAACAATTAGGTTTGTCTGGCTTAATACTACGTTTAACTATTTCTCTCAAAGATGAATTATCTAATAAGAATACATAAAATTAAATTCAATTAAAAGACCTCTTATTTGTGCGTATTTTACAACTTCATTGCGACTCAATGGAATACAACCCAACTAAAAAAGAAATTCAATCAGCGGAGGATATTACACCGGCTCCGAAAAAACTCGAGGAAATTGTGGTAGCGTTTGTTGCTTTTGAAAAAGAGGATGATTCTGCAGTGGCATCAAAGGCAATAATTGAGTTAAAAGAATCGATGAAAAAGATTGGTTGTCGTAAACTATTGCTTTACCCTTATGCTCACCTTAGTTCAAATCTTGCATCTCCGTCTCTTGCTTTAAAACTACTAAAGGAGATGGAAACAAATGCTGATGGTTTGGAGGTTTCACGAGCCCCATTTGGATGGACTAAATCCTATACCATTAAAGTAAAAGGACACCCTTTAGCCGAATCATCAAAGGTAATTACCAAAGAATCCCAAGAGGAAACATCTGAAGCGTTAAAATCTGAATCTAAAATAAAATCATTTTGGCATATTTTAACACCCGATGGAGTACTGCACGAGATTTCAGAATTTGATTTTTCATCCCATAAGAAACTTGAAGTCCTTGCAAAATATGAAACCGCAAAAAAAAGAAGCGTAGATGAACCTCCTCCCCATGTCAGTTTGATGAAAAAATTGGCTATTGCAGATTATGAGCCGGCATCAGACTCCGGAAACATGCGATTTTACCCTAACGGGAGACTGATCAAATCCCTAATTGAAAAATATGTAACACAAAGAGTCAAAGATTACGGTGGATATGAGGTAGAAACTCCGATTATGTATGATTCACATCATCCAAGCATGGAGAGTTACTTTAATCGATTCCCTGCCAGACAATATAACATTGACTCAGAAGGCAAAAAACTTTTTTTGCGTTTTGCTGCATGTTTTGGACAATTTTTAATGGCAAATGATTTTCAAATGTCATATAGAAATTTGCCTTATCGATTGTATGAATTGACAAGGTATTCATTTAGACGAGAACAGTCAGGAGAATTAGTTGGATTGCGAAGGCTAAGAGCTTTTACAATGCCTGACTGTCATTCTTTTTGTGCAAATATCTCCCAGGCTATTCAAGAATTAGAAACAAGATTTGAATTATCCCGTGATGTAATCAAAGAACTTGGAATCTCTGAGAAGGATTACGAGATGGCCATCCGTTTCACTGAAGACTTTTACAATGAAAATAAGCAGGTAATTCTAGATCTCGTAAAAAAACATGGAAAACCAGTACTAGTTGAAATGTGGAAAGAAAGATTCTTTTATTTTGTTTTAAAGTGGGAATTTAATTTTATAGATAATCTTGGAAAGGCTTCTGCTCTTTCGACGGATCAAATAGATGTTGAAAACGGGGAAAGATATGGAATTAAATTCGTGGATGAGAATAATCAAACTCGAAATCCTATAATCTTACATAATTCACCAAGTGGTGCCGTTGAGCGTGTCATTTATGCATTATTAGAAACCGCTGCACAAGACTCTAAAAAAGGAATCAAACCTCAATTACCTCTTTGGCTTACACCAACACATGCCAGAATAATCCCTCTTAAAGAAGACTTTTTAAATTATAGCCTGAAACTGTCTCAAAAATTAAAGGAAAAAAGGATTCGAGTTGACATTGATGATAGAAATGAAAGCATTGGAAAAAGAATACGCGAAGCAGAAAAAGAATGGATTAGATATATTCTAGTAATTGGAGAAAAGGAAATTAATTCAGAGAACCTCAGCGTCCGAGATAGGAAAACTGGTAAAACTTATGAAGTAAGTTTTAACGATTTCATTGCACAAATAGAAAAGCAAACAAATGGAAAGCCCTTTGAGTCTTTGAACTTACCAGAACTATTATCAAAAAGACCACAAATTATGGTTTGATTCTAGTACGTCTAATTAAAACAGACTAAAAAAGAAATCCCATAACTTGAAAAATATTTTGAACATACATTGACAATGAATATCTTGGTCGCAGAAGACAGCCCCTCCTATTCACTATTGTATGAAAAATCTTTACAATGCAGAGGTCATAAAATAACAATTACCCATGATGGAATGAAATGTCTTTATCTGTATATTGATAATTTTAAAAAAGATAATGACGGGGTAGAAAAATCTCCATATGACGTTGTTCTTTTGGATCATAAATTACCAAGAATGAATGGACTAGATGTTGCAAGAGAAATTTTAGAAATTAATCCCACACAACGAATTCTGATCGTCTCAGCTTTTGTAAGGGAAGCTCTCGAAGAAATAAAAAAACTAAAGGGAAAAATTGAATTTTTGAATAAACCATTTCCTTCGTTTGCTATGGTTAGGCAGGTGGAGGGATTATCCAGTTTTAGATTCAAGGAAAAATTTCAAAGAGGGATACAAAAATGGGATGGCTTTCGAGGGTTATCAGAACCGATATAGCTTTTTATTTTTTGTAATTAAAATTGAGCGTTTATAAGACAGAATATTTTTTTTGTAATCATGGGAGGTTCTAAAAACCAATCACCTGCACAAAAACAAAAGTCTCAAGAAAAAGGAAAAGATAAACCTGGGACAAAAAAAGGAAAGAAATCCGACAAACAGGAGGGAGGCTCCCCAAAAGCTGAAATCACCGTTATCCTAACTGATGATCAAGTCAAAAAAGCTTTTAAAAATGCCAAGGTGATAACGGTTCAAGAACTTGCTCGACAAACTGGAGTAAAAATTTCTACTGCAAATTCCTATTTAAGAGAATCCGTTAAAAAAGGAACCATAAAACGTGTTGGAGGTTTTAGCGGCCATCATATCTATCAACCACTATCAGCATAAAGAGATAACACATCTCCGGACTTTGCAATTTTCAACTGATCAATTTCTGAAGTAATTTTTCCAATGGGGGTCATAGCTTTACCTGGGGATGAATCCTCAATAAAAAAACAAATAGTTCCACTCGTTGGTAAAAAAGCAATTTCGCCTTTTTTGAAACTCTTTCTGGACCGTTCAATACCTGATTCAACTAAGGTTTCAAAGTAAATAATATTTTTACCGAGGTAATGTGCATTGCCCTCCAATGGTAGAGATCTTAAAATTATGCCAATTGTGCGGGGAGATAGATGTCTTTTAAGCTCGCAATTTATCTTTGATTTTTCTTTAATCTCTAAAACTAATTTTATTTTTGAGACCGAAATAGCACTCAATTCGTAGTTGTGAATTATTGGAATATATAACCGCTTTTAGGAAAAATGGTACTTGGCTGAATCAAAAGAACAGGAATTAGTAGTTGAATCAACGGATAATCCAGAGGCAGAAGAATCGGGCTCGGCTGAGATTGATTCAGGTCTAAAGAAAGCATTAGACAATTATAGAAAACTAATTGAAACAAAAGACCTATCAGAAATTCAACAATCTGATCTTGAAAAACATATCAAGGAAATTGAGAAGAGACCTATTGTCGAAACAGACGCTGATCACCAACCTAAAGAGATACCTGTAGAAAAAAATAAAGTTTCAATGGGCCCTCCTACTTTAACAAGGTTTGAAAAAGCACGAATAATGGGTGCAAGAGCCTTGCAACTTTCACTTGGGGCACCACCATTCATACCTATACCTGAGACAGCACGAACCTCATTAGATATTGCCATGATTGAATTAGAGAAAAAAGTAATACCTATTGTAATCAGAAGAGTTTTCCCAAATGGGGATTATCAAAATATTCCTATAGATTACTTTCTATAATGGATCAATCGTCGATAAAATTTAAATCAATTAAAAATTTTAATGTGTGGGCAAATTGCTAATGGAAACCAATAATACTAGATCGGATTCAACTATTGTAGAGAAAAAAGTTTTTTTTGTTAAAAATGAACCTGTTATGCAATCCGCAATAAATGTACTTGAGATGCTTGGGGAATCAAAAACAATAACTCTAAAGGCCAAAGGACTTTCAATACCAAATGCGGTGGCCATTGCAAATATTATAACTGAGAAGATGCTTCGAGGTAATTCTGAAATTCAAAAAATAATTTTAGATAGCGATGCCCCAGCTGGTTTTGGCAGAATGACTTCAACAATAGAAATAATCTTGAATAAAAGATAATTTAATAAACAGAACCAGGCCCCTTTAATAACATATTTTCACATTCTTTGCAAACTTTTTCATCAATATTGGATTCCAACTTGTGATGTATATCACAAATAAGCAGACTCGATTTGATATAATTACACAATCCGATGAACTTTGAGAGACTAGATGGTGTGTAGGCCATATCTGTTGCCAAATTATCACTTAAATCATTAAGCATGATAGAAACCTGAGATTCTGAAAGTAATTTTTCGATAAGAACTGGATCGCCACGCGTCCCTCGAATATAGTTGCTGACAGCGGCTTGTGTCACCCCCAGCATTTTTGAAATTTCATCTTCACGTATTTTGTGCGATTCTGCTAATTTTTTAGCAAGAATTGCTCGAAGGGCAGGTATCAAACTTTTGGACTCAATTTCTGCAGGCAATAACATTATACAAAAATTGGCAAGATATTGGATTTAAAGTTATCAATTAATTTTGAGGGTAAAATAAAATGCCAACTTTACTTTTGGTTAATCTATATAACAAAAATCATAGCATAACCTAATGAAGAATTTTCTTACTGGTCTTCAAAATGCTTTACGAAGCTCCGTCAATTCTTGCGATTCTAACTTTTTAGCATTATCTGGTGGCCTGGATAGTACAATAATTGCGTATTTAATGAAAAATAAAAAACCACAGGCATTAACAATAATAGCAAAGGATTTCATTTCCACCGATCTAACATATTGTCAACTGGCAGCAAAAGAACTGGATATTCCTTTTCTTATTAGCACAATTGAAACGAAGGAAATC
>JBFJMG010000086.1:0-4969 GCA_041634015.1 Nitrosopumilaceae archaeon | reverse complement strand
GCTTGAATTATTTCCCCAGATGGGGTTTGTAAGAAAATCGAGTAGGGCATTTCAGAATCTACATGCATTTCTTGGGTTGGAAGGTGAATTACAAGATTAACATCATCTGGAAGATCAAGATTGCTTTCACCCACAATAAATTTTTGATATACGGTTTGCCCGTTGAAACTAGCTGAAATTACAGTTTCTCCTGTCTCTTGACCGATTTGAATATCAAATATTCCAAAATCTTGGTATGCCTTTATCGTTGTCTGTGCTGGAACTTTTGCTATCATAGGATTTTCAGATTTTAATGAAACAGTAACATCCTTGGAAGACTTTACAAGGATTCCATTTGTATTGATCAGATTTACATAACCAATTTCATGTGTTTCGTTTCCAGCTTCGACATGCGATGGCGCAAGTGTTAGAGCAATTACTGCATTATTAGGATTTGAAATAACAGTATCGGCCCATGCAGGTACGGTAACTCCTGAAAAAATTAATGCTGATAAAACAAACACAGTTAGAGGGTTGTTAGACAATTTTTCATCCTCCATAAAAAGAAAAAAGTTGGGGGATTAACCCGCATTCTGACCCATCACTACTGTACCAACAAAAACGGCACCGTTAGTAGTTTGGAGTCTGAATTGTGTATCTCTTCCAATTGGGAAATTAGAGTCAAGGTCTACAAGAATTGTTGCAGTTTCACCTGGTTGTAGAGAAGCTGCTTGTTCTTGCAAGATGGTTGTAGAATCAGTTAGTACAGAGTATTCTCCTGGTACCAAATCTGCAATATCGTTCCATGCTCCAACAGCTGCTGCAGTGTCATAATTATAGACACTTCCACCAATTCTTAGTTCAGCAATTAACATTTGTTGAACACTGTCGTTTTTGACATAGACTGCAATTCTTTCATCTGCATTTTTTCCAAGAACTGAAGAATCTCCACCTGTGCCTGCTGCCATGGTAACACCATCGTGTGCACGAAGTGCATCTACATCTCTTGCATCATATCCTAGAATTTTAATGGATTCAATTGAGGGAGTTCCACTAATTTGGGATTGACTAAAGAAGCCTTGTGAAAACACAAAGATGATAGTTCCGCCAACTACTGCTATTGCTACCATAAGAAGGGTCGCAATAACTGGGGCAACTGCTCGTCTTTTGGAAAGAGGTTTGACTTGTCTTCTAGTGTTTGTCATTCTTAAGGTATCATAACTGGCTTATTTTGTTAAGGAGGTCGGTGTGCACTTTGAACAACTTTGAAAATGTATTTTCATAATGAACAAAATTCTAATACCTGTAGATTAAAGAACAGTGATGAAATTATTCTTAGGTATAGTTTTTACAATAATAGTATGTTCGTTTATCACAAACCAAGGTGCCTTTGCTGAGCAGTCTTTTTCCCTAGAGATTGATGGAAGCGTCTTTACTATAGAATACGAAATTGATGCAGATGTTCTTGCGATGGCAATCGATAAAGAACAACTGTCTCTTCTTATTGGGATAGAAAAAACTCAAGACTCTGTATTTTATATCAAGTTTCCAAATGAAGTGATTTCTGCACCGGACAATCAATTTGTGGTCCTGGTTAATGGTTTAGAGGCAGACTATACTGCAAACACAAGTAATGATGTTACATCTTTGACATTTTTTGTTCCAGTTGACTCTGAAGAAATTGAAATAATCGGCACAAGAGTAATTCCTGAATTTCCTTTAGGTTTTAGTTTAATTTTGTCAAGTTTGATTTTATCTGTAATTATTTTAAGCAGAATTAAAAATCCACTAAGTAACCACTTTGTCTAGCTGATTGGTCTCATTAGCAGATTTTATTTCTCTTGCGATTCTACGACCCATACTCATTGGTTCATCAAAAATTAAAGTTGAATAGGGTGAGCCATTCATGTAGATATTTGTCCCTGCGACAATTCTAGCAGAAAACTCAAATGATTTAAAATTTGCATTCTCATCATATACTCCTTCAATACAAAATGGGCCATTCATTCCAGGACTAACAAGTCTTCTAGAAGCTTCTACAAAGTTGTCTCCCATTGCATACACTTTGTCTAATAATGATTCACGAAGCACCATTGGACTATTTCCAATTACATTAAATGACTGGTTTTTTTCAATTCCTAGTTGTTCTTTGGCAGGTATTCTTGCCAGTCCCTCAATGTCTGATTCATGTCGTTTGTCAATTCCAAAGAATTCTAACTCTTCTTTTAGAGGTGAGTAAAAATATTGCAAGTATGCTAGGACACCTGAACAATATTCTTGGATATATAGGTCATCATCTCCTTTAATCATGCCTTGATCTACAAGCATGTCGCGTTTTTTATTATACTCTGATTCATTTGTGGCCAAAAAATACCCCTTTCCTCCTGCAGCACCATGTCTTTTGGCAATCACTAGTGTATTGATCTCTTTTGGACTTGGTATTGATTTTGGCACGTCTAGTTTGGATTCTACCATGAGTTTTTCTTTTAATGTCCTGTCTGATTCCCATCTCAAAATATTTTTGTTGCCAAAAACAGGATTTTTTATTGATTCAATTTCTGATGAACTCATTTGAGCAATCAATGTTCCGTGAGGAATTAACACGGCATCGTTTTTCTCAAGTATTGATGAGCATTTGCTATCCAGGGTTTCAGCAAAGGAATCGACCAGAATTAACTCATCAATAAATGAAAATCTTCGGTAAAGCCGCTCTCTTTTTTTCTCACAAATTAAAATCGTTTTTAATCCCTCATCTTTTGCCCCTTTTAATACCTGTAAGGAACAGTGGGAGCCTAGCGTAGCAATAGATACCAAGGTTTACAATCGATCTGTGTATTCAGGCCTTATGAATTATGTGCACTTGATACATATTCAAAAACTTCATCTATTAAATTGGCTGTTACCTCACCTTTGAGTTCTTCAGGTATTGACTTGAGTATAAAATCAAAAATTGTTGTATTTGGTGGTAATTTTCCCATCTCAAGAAATAATGAATAGGATGCAATTCCATTTGAGATGAGTGAGATTGCTTTTTCTTTATCGCTTAATGGCATTATAATTTCAAATATGATTGATAATTTAAGTTCAAATCACATTTCCTTGTGTGTGCCTGGTGCACATACTAGGTCTTTTCATTATTATTTTAGGAATAAACCCGTGTCTGGTAATAATAGGTGTAAACAGTGTGATCTAGTTTTTGACACACAAAAAAAATTTGATGCACATGTAATATTTGCCCATAAATGCCAACCAGCTTCAGTTAAAAAAATTCTGATTTTAGGTGGGGGGTTTGCTGGGATTAATGTATTAAACAACATTCAAAAAGTTTTCAAAGATGAAAAGGTAAGCATTAGTCTTGTAAACGAGGAAAACTTTTTTTTGTTTACACCAATGTTAGCAGAAGTCGCAGCTAAAATGATGCATCCAAGTAACATTACAATTCCAATACGCAATTTTTGTAAAAATGCAAAATTTTATCAGGCAACTGTATCATCAATTGATCTAAATCAAAAACTTGTTACAATAACAAGAACCTTTGATGGTAAGGTTCATGCATTAGATTATGATTATTTGGTTTTAGCTTTGGGTAGCAAGAACAATTTTTTTGGAAACAGAAATATGGAAAAAAATTCTTTTACAATAAAATCCATTGAGGATGCAATAGGTTTGAGAAATCATGCAATTAACATGATGGAGCATGCTGCCCAGACGGGAGATTTTGAATTACAGAAAAAATATTTAACTTTTACAGTAGTGGGAGGAGGGTTTGCAGGGGTTGAAACCATTGGTGAAATAAATCATTTTGTAAGAGAAGCTGTAAAGCATCACTACACTTCGATAGATGAAAGTGCTATTAACATGTATCTAATATCTGCACGTGATGGGATTTTACCTGAAGTCCCTGAAAAATTAGGTAAAGTTGCAATAAAGTATTTGAAAAAGGTTGGAGTCAAAGTTTTAACGAAATGTAAAGCAATGGATGCAAGCGAAGATCATGTTGAGATAAATGATGGAACAATAATTCCTTGTACAACATTAATTTGGGCCGGAGGTGTTGCAATTGATCCTGTGATCACGACCCTACCATGTGAGCATGGAAATGGTGGCAAAGTACTTGTTGACAAATACCTGAAATTAAATGATTATCCTGAGGTTTTTGCACTAGGGGATTGTGCGGCGATACTTGATTCAGCTACAGGAAAGCCTTATCCTCCTACTGCTCAGCATGCAATACGAGAAAGCAAAGTCGTCTCCCAAAATTTGAAAGCCTTTGCAACATGCAAGGGTAATCTAAAAGAATTTTCTTATCAAAGCAAAGGGATGATGGCGACAATAGGTAATCGAACAGGCGTAGTATCGATTTTTGGATACAGTTTAACGGGATTTATCGCCTGGTTTATTTGGAGAAGTTATTATCTATCCAGCCTTCCAACCTTAGAAAAGAGAGTCAAAGTTGCTCTAGATTGGACGGTAGATTTGTTATTCAAACGAGACGTAACTTTAATCGGGCAAATTAAGAAAAAGGAATTAAATAAAATCCACATTGGGGATGTACCCTCCCTAAAAGAACAACTTTTCGCAGATCTTTGAATTAGTTATAACCAATTATCTGATTAATCTAAATTTTCACAGGAAGAAAATTAATTACACGCAACAAAAGCCTTGTTGTAAGAGATTATGATTGGCACCGAATTAGGAAATTTACGAAGAACTCACTATTCAAGTGATCTTAGCTCGAATCTTGACGGCAAAGAGGTAACAGTCATGGGATGGGTTTTGAGTGTTCGCGGCCATGGAAACATATCCTTTATTTCCCTGCGAGACAAAAATGGAGAAATTCAAATTATTGCAAAGGCAGGTTCATGTCCAGATGAAATACGTGAAAAGATATCGAATCTAACACCACACTCTTCAATTGGAATTACTGGGACTGTAAAACTCTCCGAAAAAGCTCCAAACGGTGTTGAAATTATTCCAAAGGAATTATCCG
>JBFJMG010000085.1:0-5083 GCA_041634015.1 Nitrosopumilaceae archaeon | reverse complement strand
GCATGATTTCTCTGGACTAGCTGCCACATTGCAAGTTTACTAAATTCTTTTAATTGTAATGGAATTTTTTCTTTTTCATAAAAGACTAATCCAGGATTTGCTCCATTTTTTGTATCAGAATATTTTTTCACTAAATCTGTAACTTTTTTTTTGATTCTTGCAGGATTTGTGGTTTTAATTTTAAGACCTACTGCCCCATTTCCTCGTGTCTTCCATGGTATGTTGGGATTAAACCTGATAAGATATGGAAAATCTAAAAATTGTACATTTTCCTTTTTTAGTAAGTCTACCATTTTATAGGCCAGATAGGTGGTACACATTCCTTTTGGGGAATCAGTATCATCAAATCCAATGCTAAGAAGCGAGATTTCTTTCATAAGTTATTTAGGAACTGCATACATTTTTGGGTTTCATCTACATTCTAGCTTGGTTTAAATTAAATTCAAATGGGTTTAGTCTATAATTGATAGTCATAGATGAAAAAAGAATTTTTGATGAAATTCAACGACGAAAACCAGTTTCAGTTGCAATAAATGGACCAGATGGTATTTTGCCTCAGGTTCAGGAAACAGCATCACAGATAATGAAGAGGTTTGGAATTCCTGCCTATGTTTTAGCAGATACCACTTGGGGAACCTGTGATCTAAACTCAAACGGAGCAAAGGTTTTGGGAGCAGAGATTCTCTTTAATGTAGGTCACTCAATAATGATGGATACTTATGACGACAACGTAATACTAATTGATGCATTTGATGATATTCCCTTTGATATAGTGGCAAAAAAGGCAATTGAGGAGGTAAAGGGGAAAACAATTTCCTTAATAACGGACAGTCAACATCTCCATCAAGTTGATCTTGTAAAAAAAATTTTAGAAAATGGCGGAGTACAGGTAAAGATCGGAAAGGGAAAAGGTCAACTTAATGATGGCCAAGTTTTTGGTTGCGAGTTTTATCCTGCAATGGAGACAAAGGAATCAGTTGATGCAAATTTATTTTTAGGTCAGAGTAATTTTCATGCAGCAGGTATTGCTCTGTCAACAAACATTCCAACTTATGTCCTAGATCCATATTTCAACGAAGTTCGTGAGGTGACTGAATTTGCTCAAAAATTACAGAAAAAAGCAACACTAGCAATTTACAAAGCAGCCGAAGCTCAAACCTTTGGAGTAATTGTTGGACTAAAGGAGGGACAGATATCAAAAACTACTGCCCTAAAATTCAAGCGCGAGTTAGAAAAAGAGGGAAAAACTGTTCAATTATTTGCCTTAACTGACATAACAAATGAACGACTGCAAAACCTAAAGGGAATCGATGCCTTCATCCAAGTCGCATGTCCTAGAATTTCAACAGATAATAGGTTTGACAAACCACTTTTATCCACACCACAGGCTTTGGCTTTACTCAAACTTTTAAAAAATGAAAATATAGACGGGTTTTTACAGATTCCACACTGGCTGTAATTACTTAACCAACTTTTGAAAATTTTCATTATTGTGTAGCTTCAAAAACGATTTATTTGATCTTGCTTTAATTTTGAATTGATTTCCTACCAAAATCGCTCCCCCCAGAGTAGTCAAACATTCCTCGACTCTTCCAAGCAGTGCTAGGCTACACGATTTATCAAATAATACCTCACCATTCTTTGGATAATCTTCAAGGATTGTATCACAGCAAATTACTGCTTCGTGGAATTTTCCAAGAGAATGTAAAATCCGTTCCTTGTGATAAACTGCGATATTATACTTTGGGTTTTCAGCCAGTATTTTGTCGCAGTACTGAAGAGCTTCATCGAGTTTTCCCATCTTACGTAAAGCAGAGATCTTGTTTACCAAAACCGTAATGTCCGTAGGTTTGATTCCAAGTGCACTATCATAACACAAAATTGCTTTTTGATATTCTCCTAGTTTACTTTGTGCATATCCTTTGTTGTTTAAAACGTGTACATTATTTGGTTGGTTTTGTAAAAGCTTGTCATACATTGTTATTGCATCAGCAAATCTTTTTTTTAGAAACAATTCATTTGCCTGATTTAACAGGGAATTATAATCTAGGCTCATTCCTACGGTTTCATTAAGATTTTACCAAAAAGTCCCTTTCCTTTTAGCATTCGAGTGTGGGCCTCAGATGCTTTTTCCAAAGGAAAAGACGAGTCTATGACAGATTTTATTTTTCCTTTCGACATCCAATAAAATCCAAGCTCCGATTCTGCTCTTGTTCCTTGAGTTGAGCCTAAAATATTGATTCCTTTGAAGAAAATTTGTCTTAGATCAGTATCTGCATTATATCCCGTGGTTGCTCCTGTCGTTACGATTGTGGCTCCATACTTGAGAAGTGTAAGTTCTTTGTTCCAGTGTGAACCCCCAATATGTTCAAAGATTACATCAATTCCTGGAGATTTTTCTTTTTTTACTGCAAGTTCTTTTGTTATCTTTTTCACCTCTTTGTGCCAATCATCCTTCCTGTGATCTACCGCATAATCTGCACCTAGATCCTTGCATTTTTCAAGTTTATCACCACTTGCTGTTGTAATTACATCACAATTGTATAATTTGGCAATTTGTATTCCAAAAATTCCCATACCAGATCCTCCACCCATGATCAAAACAGTTTGTCCTGGTTTTATCTTTGCACGACCAACCAACATGTGCCATGAGGTCATTAAAGTCATTGATGCAGAAGCTGCTTGATCGTATGAAACATTATCTGGTATTTTTATTACATTTACCTCTGGAAGATGAGTAACCTCGCAGTAACCACCCCACAGAGGACCTGTTTGAAAACCCCAGATTATCCTTTTTTTGCAATCATATTCACGGCCACTAGTGCACTCTTTGCAAACGCGACAGGAAATATTTCCGTGAGAAACGACTCTGTCTCCAATCTTGAAGTTTTTTACATCTTCTCCAACTGCAATGACCTCACCTGCAGCGTCAGTTCCTGAAATGTGTGGTAATGGAATTTCGATTGGTTTTCCACGCATTCCCCAAATATCATCATAATTTAGTGCAGCAGATTTTACTTTGAAAACCACTTCATTGGGTTTTGCAACAGGTTCGGCAATTTCTTTTATTTGTAATATTTTTGCAAAATCATCATCTTTAGCATATTTTTCATAAATTAGAGCTTTCAATAATGCACTAAATTTTTTGGGATAATTATCATTTCCGAAAGAACAAATTCGGAAAACAATTATAGTTATGACCTTAAAAAGCAGCACATGTCCAGTTCTGAAACATTTCCAGGGGATGCTATCGCTTCAATTGAGGAATATGAAGCTGGTCAAAATACCTTTGATGATGGAGATAAAGTAAGATCAACTGTTATTGGTAAAAAAGAGATTGATAGTAAAAGTCGCATAGCAAGTGTTACTAATCCAAAGGCTTCAGTTATCGCAAAAGAGGGAGATATTGTAATTGGTCAAGTAGAAGCAGTAATGTCTTCTATGATGGCAGTGTCAATTCAATATATCAACGGAAAGCCCTCAAAGGCTGGAGTAGAATGCATTTGTGGTACGAGGAATATACGAAAACGAACAATTGCTCTGCCTCACGATATTGTTGTCTTAAAAATAATTGGTCATAAAAACGGTACTTTGCATGCCACAGTCAGTGAGAAAGAGTTAGGAGTCTTGTTTACAAAGTGTAGAAAATGTGGTGGAAAGGTAATACAGTATAAAGATGCCATAAAATGCATAGAGTGCTCTTGGATAGATGATAGGGTTTTATCCTCTAATTTTGGCAACAGTGATTTTTTTATTCTTGAGAGTCAAAAATGATTCGCGTTTCGTTCCAGGGTGAACGAGGGGCATACAGTGAAGCAGCCGCCATTTCATTTTTCAATGAAAAAATAGAAACTAATCCGTTTCCTACATTTTATGAGGTTTTAGAATCAACAGCAAAAAAAAATACAGACTACTCAATTCTTCCAATTGAAAATTCCATAGAAGGAACTGTTGGAGAGAGTTATGATCTTTTATTATCAACCTCATTAAATGTAATTGGGGAAATTTATCATAAAATCGAACATTGCTTAATTGGAACAGGTACACTAGATGATGTTCAAACTGTATATTCTCATCCGCAGGCTTTAGGCCAGTGCAGAAAATTTATTCAAAAATACAAAATAAAAAATGTTCCAACGTATGATACTGCTGGAAGCGTTCCGATAATTAAACAAATTAAAAATAAAAATGTCGCATGTATTGCTAGCAAAAATGCCTCCGAAATTTATCAAGTACCTATAATTCAAGAGAAAATTGCAGATAATCCTAATAATTTTACTAGATTTTTAATTTTAGGAACAAAAGAGGTTGGCAAAACCTCAAACGACAAAACCTCAATAATATTTTCGATTAAACATGAACCAGGAACATTGTTTAAAATTATTGAGAAATTTCACAAGCACAACATCAATTTAACAAAGATAGAGTCAAGACCAAAAAAGAATTCCATTTGGGAATATAATTTCTATCTTGATTTTGAGGGAAATAGAAACGAGCAAAAAATTGCTCATATTTTAGAAGAAATTAAAGAAAGTACAACTATGTTGAAAATTCTAGGCTCTTATCCTGTTGCAAAAATGCTTTAGAATCCACGTGGTTTTCGTAGACTAAAACCTGCACTAAATCCGATTATAATAATTCCCGCAATTATAACAAAAAAGTGATATGCGATAAATATCGGATCTGTTAAGACTTGAAATGTTCCTGTAACATTAAATTCGCTCTGGCCAGTATTTTGAATTTTAATAAAACTTTCACCGTCGATTAGATGAACCCATTCAAAGCTAACCTCATTTCTGTGTGGCCTTAAAGGAATCTGTAATCCACCCTCGGGGGTAATAATTTCTACGTCATAGGTATCTCCTGAAATTTCAAAATATTGTACTGCATGAGCAGGTGCACTAAATGAATACGTGGTAGATTCACCGATTCCAAAGGTTTCATCTACATCAATTGATTGTAAACCAAATGATGTAACAAGAGAATAGATACCAATGGCAATAATTACACCACCAATAATAGTTCCAATTATAGTTCTTTTGGTAAACATAACCTAACAAATCTGCATTCTATTTAAAAAACT
>JBFJMG010000084.1:0-5182 GCA_041634015.1 Nitrosopumilaceae archaeon | reverse complement strand
TTATTTACCAAGATGAGAAAATAATTCTGTAAAATAAAATTTGAGCATATAAAAAAATACTATAAGGTACGAAATTTATCTTCGTGTTTTTCGTTTTGCTTTTCGCTTGGCAGTCTTTGCTTTTGAAGCTGCTTTCTTGGCAGTACGCTTTACTTTTCTCTTGGCAGTCTTTGCTTTTGAAGGTGCTTTCTTGGCAGTACGCTTTACTTTTCGCTTGGCAGTCTTTGCTTTTGAAGCTGCTTTCTTGGCAGTACGCTTTACTTTTCGCTTGGCAGTCTTTGCTTTTGAAGCTGCTTTCTTGGCGGTTTTCTTTGCCTTTCTACTGACTTTTTTTATTTTTCTTTTTATAGCCATTGAATTTGTTGATTTTTCAAAGTTAATGAAATAAGATCATTAAAAAAAATCCACAATCTCTAAAAAAATTTAAACAAAAATGCAAAACGAGATCTAATTATTTTGGAAATAATTTTTGGAAATTACGTTTTTTCAAAACAATTTGTTGGCAATCATTTCATTTTGTCTACTCTTGTTTGTGGTAGACATTATTAGCATCAAAAGATACAGTTCTAGAATTTTCTTCCAAGGCTAATGTCATAACCTATGGAAACGAATTCATGTGAAATTATAAAGGTTTTTTATAGTAAAGATTTGGCATCTTTTTTATCTAGTTCTACTAAAACATTATCATGGCTTCTAATCCTGAAGAGCTAGAAAAATCATGCCAGAAAATTCTAACTCTTCCAAAGATTCGATTCGTAGGAGTTTTGAATAAGATGGGAAATAAAATTGCAGGTGGTTTTGCAAAAGGAGTTACATCTTACATTCGAGACAAAGATAATAGAAGAATGTATACCCAGTTGGCACTTGAATATTTAATGAGAAAGGACTTTGATGAAGAATTAGGACCCATTGACTATATTGCTTCTCGTAGGGGAAAGGTCACCATGATTAGTATTCCTACCAAGGAGTTTCTTGTCTTGATCTCTGCTCAAAGAGACATCGATGTTGAATATCTGATCAAAAATGTAAATTCTGCATTTACAACATTGCCAGATATCAAACCATAAACACACATAATTGCTAAAAGATCAACACAGGTTAGAAAATCTAAATTGAATCCAAAAAAAATATTGATTTTAGGAGGTGGTTTTGCAGGGGTTACAATACTACGGAAAATTCAAAACAAATTCAAAAACCAAGAGGCTGAAATAACACTAGTTAGTGATGACAATTTTTTTCTTTTTACACCTCTTCTTCCTGAGGTTTGCTCTGGAATGCTTCACCCAAGCGATGTATCAACTCCCGTCAGAGAATTTTGTAAAAACGCCAAATTTTATCATGCTCACATATCTGGAATAGATTTAGAAAAACAAGAGGTAAGTATTCAACGAATATTTGATAACAAATTGACAAAAATTGATTATGACTACCTAGTCATCGCTTTTGGGAGCATCAACAATTTTTTTGGAAATAAAAACATGGAAGAGCATTCTTTTACCATAAAAACTCTAGAAGATGCTCTAGCAATAAGAAATCATGTCATAAACATGCTAGAAAGGGCAGATAATGAAGATAATCCACAACTACAAGATGAATTATTGAACTTCGTTGTAATTGGAGGGGGATTTGCCGGAGTTGAAACTGCGTCTGAGCTTAATCATTTTATTAGATCGGCGATTAGAAACTTTTACAAAAATATTAATCCAAAAATGGTACGAGTCATTCTTGTTTCAGCTAAAAAGGGGATTTTACCTGAAGTAGGGGATGAATTAGGAGACATTGCATTTAGAATATTGCAAAAGACAGAAGTTCAGATTTTTAATAATATCCGGGCAGTTGATGCTGGAGATGACTTTGTTTTATTATCTGATAAAACCATTATACCTTGTACTACATTAATTTGGGCAGGCGGGGTGATTGTAGATCCACTAATTTCTTCTATAGAATGCAACCATGGGCCATCTGGAAGGCTCATAGTGGATGATTACCTTAGGATAAGTGAGTATCCAAATGTGTATGCACTTGGAGATTGTGCTCATGCTATTGATAAAAAAACAAAAAGCCCATATCCACCTACAGCTCAAGTTGCCTTAAAACAAGCAACAACTGTTTCAAATAATTTAATTTATACAATAAAGGGAAATAAAAAACTAAAACCATTTGACTATTCAAATCGGGGAATAATGGCCACCATAGGCAAGAGATCTGCAGTTGCACTCATACGTGGACGAAAAATTCATGGCTTTCTTGCATGGATATTATGGCGAACATTTTATCTTAGCAATCTTCCTACTAATGAAAAGAAGGTAAGAGTTGCGCTTGAATGGTTTTTGGATTTATTTTTTAGACGTGGGGAAATTCTTTCAGTGGGAAGTATAAAACGAAAAACTATTACAAAAATCGATACTCCGATGCAGGCAGTTTTTGATGTGACAGAAGAAGAACATCTTTGATCAGCGTGATGTAATAAATTAATTAACTACTACTAGGCAACTGAGTTTTCTTTGATTGCCTTATCGCGTTTACAAAAAGAACACAATTCTTCTTTTGATCCGCTACTAATTGGGGTTAGGCAATCGTGACAATACTTCATGATTCTAGGAATCAATCTCAGTATATTAACAATTATCAAAATGATCCATACTGAATCTTTATTGGATTTGTTTTGTAGGTACTTCGAAAATTTTGCAGCCAACCAAAAAAGCTAGAAGGGGTTTTATGACTCCCAAACTAAAATTTTTTATTGTCCTTTGAAGCCATCCTGTTTTTAGCAATTTTAGTACTTGCTTCAAAAGTAGGAGGAGAGATATTTCATAGAATAAGGCAACCGACAATTATTGGAAATGTGCTTGCTGGCATAATTATAGGCCCTGCATTTCTTGCTATAGTTGATCCAGTGGAATCAATAGATCTCTTTATTTCCATTGGTGTGTTTTTTTTGTTTTTCCTAATTGGATTAGAGGAAATTGATCTCCCAGGCCTATTTAGGGTATTACGTGGAAGAATATTTGCAGGTTCAGTTCTTGGATTTTTGATTCCCTTTATTGCTGGAACAATTTTTGCAATGTCAACCGATATGGACCTTGTTAGGTCTATGGCAATTGCAAGTGTGATTGGGGCATCTAGTCTCGGAGTCACTGCAAAAATTTTAACAGATCTAGGAAAGCTGCGCTCAACAATTGGATTAGAGATTTTTACAATAACAGGTATCGTAGAATTTATCGCGATAATTTTTACCAGTGTGATAATCCAAGTCGATGCTACACAATCGTTCCAATTTACTGAATTTATTTGGTTATTTGTCCAGATGATTATTTTCTTTGTAATTGCTGGGTTAGTAGCAATTTTTGTGCTTCCTTATTTTTTCCGGTTCATCAAAAAACACCTACAGGCTCAACAGATGTACTTTGGTGTGGTAATTGGAATGATTTTGCTCGTAGCATATTTTGCAGAAATTAGCGGAATACACGGTGCAATTGGGGCATTGCTATTAGGAATAGCAGTATCCAGAATGGCTCGTGAGGAATATTTGGAAATTTCTAAAAGCGTTCACGCAGTAGGACATGGTATTTTTATTCCAATATTTTTTGCCGGGATCGGTATTCATTTTACCCTAGATTTTTTGGCTCTTCCAATTTGGATAATTGTGGGATTTTTGGGAATCATTATCGGAGTTAAATTCGTAGGTTCTTACGTTGCAGTAAGGGTTGCACGTATGAGACCAGCAAGTACAGTTGCGTACGGAGTAATGTCAAAAGGTGCGGTAGATCTTGCGTTGATGCTTTCTCTTTTGGGTGCTAGTCTAATTGAAAAAGATCTTTTTTCTCTCCTGGTATTTGGAACCTTGTTAACAATGATAATTTCAAGTGTAGAATTACAAAGAAAATTAAAAAAAGTAGTTCAGGTAAAAATCGGTTCAACAGAGCTTGGTTTCTTGCCAATTTATTTTAGGAGAACAGTTTCAGATAAAAGAGCAGAAGATGTAATGGATATAGAATTTCCAAAAACTACTCCCGAGACGAATTTAGAAAAATTTCAGATAGAATACGATATTGTTAAAAAACCATTTTTAGTTTTTGATGATGAAAAATTAATTGGCATAATATCAAAAAAACAGTATGAAAAAATCGACAAAAAGAGACGAGCATCCTTGCGAGTAAGGGATGCGATGTACACAAAATTCCACACCGTATTTCCAAACGATTATTTATTTTCAGTAATACAAAAGATGAATCTAGATCCGTTTGATATAATTCCGGTATCATCTCCAGTTCCAGATGGAAAGATAATTGGCCTTGTAACCAGTGAAAATATAATGAATCTTTTATCGAAGCAGGAAGGAAAATTAAAGTGAAATTTAGACTGAATCTCAAATTATACTCTAAATTTACAAAAAATATTATTTTGTATCAGTATTCAGACATTGACATTTACATTCAAACATGCCAGCTTTCCCCATACACTGATCATGATGCTCGTTGTAACATTTGTTGCAAATAACCATTAGTATGATTTATGGTATTCCATATGCAATAAGAATGAAACTCTTTATAATTTCAATTCAAAAACAACATATCGATAATTTAATAGAAAATCTTTAGTAGACAACAGTATTCAGAATCAAAATTATGTAATCGTAATTGCTTTCCTGTTATCTCTACTAGATGTAAATTTTTGTTGGGTATTAACCATTGTGGATGAATTGTGGGCAAATAGACGAAATATTTGCTCAAAGTGTTCAAAAACTGAAAAAATGGAGTAAAACACTAGTTCTTATAGATGATAAAGCAACATTATACTATCTTTGGTTTTACAGACTTTTAATTCAGGTGCCAATTGTTCCCGTTGTGGAAAAAAGGGCATGCTTTCAGACAATTCCACAGGTGAACAATTTTGTGGAAAATGCGGTTTTGTTGTTTCTGAGAAATTAAATGATACTGGGCCAGAATGGAGGTCATTTGCAAGTGATGGTGGAACCGATCCCACTAGAACTGGTGCACCAACATCTCTGACAATGCATGACATGGGATTAGCTACTGTGATTAGTCCAACAAACAAAGATTCAACTGGAAAACCACTTTCAACTTCAATGAGAAGCACAATAGAGCGTCTTCGAACTTGGGATAGTAGGAGTCAAGTACATGAGCCAATTGACAGAAATTTTAGACAGGCATTCAGTGAG
>JBFJMG010000083.1:0-5183 GCA_041634015.1 Nitrosopumilaceae archaeon | reverse complement strand
TGCAGAGATAATTACACTAGGCGGAAAGATAATCTTTTCCAAGGGATCTGCATCAAACAAAGGAATTACAAATGAAACATCAAAGAATTCTGAATCGATTGCAATAAAACTACAATCTATTTCAGTTAATCTACCTCGTCTTGCGTTTGAATCAAACAAGGATGAAACCTACTTTAGAGCAAGATTGGCTCTATTAATGAAACCCGCAATTGCATCTATGGCATTACGAAAAAAAGACATCTCTGATTTAACTCGACGTGGACTAAATCCATTACTAGCAAAAAATACTCAATATATGCAACGTGGTTCAGTTTCATTGGTACTAAATCTAATCGGTCTTCATGAAGCAGTCTTTAACATACTTGGATATGAAAATAATAAGGCAGGAAAGGAAATCTTGCATAAGGTAATAGAGACTGCTGTTGATGTTGCAGCCAAAAAAGGAAAAGAGCTAAACGTTGATGTACGAATTTCAATGACTGAGAGTGAGGCTGCCACTCGATTTGCTACCCTTGATAGTGAAAAATATGGTAAAAAATCAGTTCTAAATACCCTAGATCAAGATGCCTATTCGGTAGGTTCAACTCTAGATATCTCCGAAATTGCCCAATTTACGCCTAAAAATGAGACTATTATGGAATGCAACAAAGTCTCCAAAATCCTAAATGGTGGATTATTAGTCGCCCTTCAGATCGCTAAGGATTCAAAAGTAGCCGATATCAAAAAGGCTGTAGAAAAAACCTCCCAAGTGACATCATGCTTTAAACCCATCATCCAAGTACCAATCTGTGGCGAGTGTGGTTTTAAAGATGAGAAGCTTACAGACAAGTGCCCCAAGTGCAAGTCCCCATACATCATCTGAAATTCGTATCCAATCTAACTTAGGACTATATACTAAACCGATGGTTTGATTTCTTTTCAGATCAATGACTTTCCTTTTATTGTGACCATTATGAGTTTCATAGTACCGGTGTGAATATTATTGAACCAAAATTTGATCTTGGCGAAAAAAATTTTGCTACATAACTTATATTCACATGTTTGCTAACCCATGGAGGGGAGATTATAATTGGATAATTCACAAATAGAAAGTACTATCGGTCAAATAAGAAAACGAAATGGATCCATAGTAACCTTTAACAGAGATAAAATTTCTAACGCAATCTACAAGGCCTTGGCGGCCACCTCGAAACCGGATAGTAACCTAGCCGATAAATTAGCCGAAGGGGTAATAAAGAAATTAACTCAGCAAGGATTTTCAGCTTCTAGACCCCCAAGCGTGGAAGACATTCAAGACATGGTCGAATCGACCTTGATCGAACAAGGACATAGCGATATTGCCAAGTCCTACATTTTGTATCGACACGAAAGACGCAAGGTAAGAGATGAAAAGATGAAGGTTCTAAACGCAAAAAGTCTCGATATAGTTTCTAAAAATTTTGATCTAAATTGTCTGAGAGTTTTAGCGTCAAGATATCTGATGAGAAATAACAAAAATGAAATCACCGAAAGTCCAAGTCAAATGTTTGAGCGAGTTGCAATCCTAGTAGGTCTTGGTGATTTACTGTATGATATAGAAGTTTTTACAAAAGATGGTAACACAAAACAAGACCTAGAAGAAGCAAAATTATATCTAGAAAAATTAGATAACTTTGATTACAAATTTAAAATTGGACAGTACTATCTTAACAAATGGCATTTTAAAGCATTAATCCACCACTATCTTACCTTAGCAGACAAAGGTCAAATGAAAATAAGTTTCAAAGATCTTCTAACTATGATTGCAGCCAAAAAATTCGATAACTATGCAGACAAAATCACTGAGTACTATGAATTGATGATTACACAAGATTTTCTTCCTAATTCCCCAACAATGATGAACGCAGGCGGACGTTTAGGACAACTCTCTGCCTGTTTTGTGCTTAGCATGCCTGATGATATGGAAAGAATCATGAAATCAACTTCAGATGCAGCTTTAATCTTCAAATCAGGTGGCGGTGTTGGAATTAATTACTCTGATTTACGTCAGGAAGGTGATATCGTAGCCTCTACATCCGGAGTAGCTTCCGGTCCAGTTTCCTTTATGAATATTATCAACACCGTGACAGAGGTTGTAAAACAGGGCGGAAAACGAAGAGGTGCAAATATGGGAATTATCGAAGCCTGGCACCCAGATGTCGAAAAATTCGTTACAAACAAAACCGAGGCAGGAATTCTTGAAAATTTTAACGTAAGTGTTGGGGTCTGGGAAGACTTTTGGCATGCACTTGTAAATTCTGAGGATGGAAAATACATGTTACGTAGTCCACGTGATAAAGCACCAGTAAGGGAGATAAATGCACACCAACTAATCGACCTTATCGCATTGTCTGCATGGAAAAGTGCAGAACCAGGATTAATCTTCTTTGATCAAATAAACAAGTACAATGTCTTTGCAAAAGCACGAGGATCACCACTAAGGGCTACCAATCCATGTGGTGAACAAAGTTTGTATCCATATGAGTCCTGTAACTTGGGCTCTATCAATCTAGCAAATCTAGTCAAGAAAAAAGTTGATGGGGAATACGAGTTTGATTGGCAGCGATACGAAGAAACAATTCGAAAGACAACACGCTTTCTTGATAATGTTATAGATGTGAATAATTACCCAGTAAAAGAAATTGATGTTGCATCAAAGGAATCAAGAAGAATTGGACTAGGTGTTATGGGAGTTGCAGATCTTTTATACAAACTACGAATACCCTACAACTCCAAAGAAGGATATGAATTACAATCAAAACTCTCAGAGGCTTTGACCTATTACTCGATGGAAGAAAGTGTGGCACTAGCAAAATCTCGAGGTAAATTCCCTTTGTGTGCAAAAACAGAATACCCTGAAGGAAAAATTCCTGTGGCTGGCTATTACGAAAGACCAAAGGAACAACATAGCTTTGATTGGGATGCATTAATTGAAAAAATAAAAAAGCATGGAATAAGAAATGTATTGACTACTACAGTAGCTCCCACCGGGACACTCTCAATGATTTCAGATTGCTCAAATGGAATGGAGCCTACCTTCGCTCTTGTCTTTGAGAAACGAGTTACAGTTGGACGATTCTTCTATACAAACAAAATATTTGAACAAGTTCTCAAGGATAATGGTCTTTACACTGATGAAATTCTTGCAAAAATTGCAGACAATTATGGTTCTCTTAAAGGATTAGAAGAAATTCCAGAGTGGATGCAAAAAGTCTTTGTAACTGCAATGGATATTCATTGGGCCGACCACTTGATGGCTCAAGGAGTTTGGCAAGAATGGATAGGAAATGCTATTGCAAAGACTATCAACATGCCTTACGACGTCTCTGCTGAAGATGTAAAAGCTGCATATCTAATGGCGCACGAATTAGGTCTCAAAGGAATTACCGTTTACCGTGATGGTTCACGACATAAACAAGTGTTACACATGACCAGTGAAAACGCCGAAAAAACTTTTGATGTTAGACCAACTGAGTTTATTACAGATTATGTAAACCAGAAGATTTCAAACTCGTACGTTAAAACACACGTTACTGAAGCATTAAAGCTTAAAACTCCTGAAGAAATACCTGTAGAACAAAATATTCCAGAAGAAGTTGCAGAAACAAGTCTCTGCCCAACTTGCAGAAACAAGCTAGTCTTTGTTGAAGGATGCAGTATCTGTATCGAATGTGGATATAGCGGTTGTACGTCGGGATAATCTCTTAGAAAGTTTTAGGAATAATTACTGGAAGTTCTATTTTGTGGCATAAAATAGGACTTTGATCATTAATTTTAGTCCATTTTATGACTGGAGAATAGTTTCATCACAACTTTTTTACTCTCTTTTTTAGTTGGCAAGACTTGTGAATAGCAAAATTATTGCGGCCGCAGGAGTTGGAGCAGCCATAATAGTAGTTGTTGCCCTCCTAGCAACGACTGATACAACTCCAAATAATGAAAACCCTGTACAAATTAACAAAAAAGAAAAACTAGGCCTTGTGATAAATTCGCCTCAACCTCAAATAACCCTTCAAGAATTTGATGAAATCTATACACAAGCCGCATCAACTGGTATAGGTCGTAGTAACGTCTACATGTTTTGGAATTTGTTAGAACCAGAACGTGGTCAATATGATTGGAAACAGTATGATGCTATAATGGGATTAAACCAAAAAAATGATCTAAAAGTAACACTGTATTTTTCAATTATTAATGGAAAAACACTTGGACCATTTCCAGATTGGATTGGTAACCCAAGTCTAAAATCGATTAATGATGAGCTACTGGTGGATGTACTTGATGCAGTACTAACTCGTTACAACATTATAGACTCGGTAATAATTTCTGGTGAAACAGATGCACAATTTCGTTACAATGAAAACAACATTCCGATTTACGCAGATTTTTTCAATATAGTTTATGAAAAAATTAAAGAAAAGCACCCAAATATCAAAATGGGAAACGCCTTTTCATTACATGGGGTCTTAAACAAAAATCTAGAACACATTGTAAAAGATCTCTCCTTAGGAGATTTTGTAGCATTTTCTTATTTCCCAGTAGACTCCTTAAACGAGATAATCAAAAATCCAATAGAAGCTACAGCCGATCTATCTCAAGTTTTCATACTCGTCCCTCAAAAAGATGTTGCATTTTTTGAAGTGAGCTGGAGTACAACTAACTTTGTCGGAGGAAGCACAGAAGATCAATCAAAATTCTTAGGATTAATTTTTGATTTTTATGAGGAAAATGAATCAAAGATTCAGTTTTTCACGTGGTATAGACAATATGATAAACTTCCTGGATCTTGTTACATTGATCCCGAATCTGTTGAAGGAGAGATAAGTATAGGTGGAGGATCTGGTTTGGGTTCTAGTGAATTTGTGATTGAAAGATTAAGCGAATACATATGCAATGCTGGATTACTCGATGTTGATGGAAATCCCAAACCTGGCTGGAATATTTTCAAAGAACAAATACAATCTATTACCTAAGTCATGTTATCGTTAATAATTGCTGAGGCATCCCTGGAACTTGTTCCAAAGAAAATTCGAAATCATCCTTCGGTTGTTTCACACTCCAGAAGATTAGGAAAAAAACCCTCTGAAATTCTCTTGGATAATTCTTGGCACTTTGCTGCAATGAAAGGACTTGAAAACGAGATCAAAAGAGGACGACCAGACATT
>JBFJMG010000082.1:0-5232 GCA_041634015.1 Nitrosopumilaceae archaeon | reverse complement strand
GGAATAATTCATGCGTTTGGTGGCAAAGTGGTCAATGCCGCAAACGTTAGACATGGTAAAACAAGTCCCGTAAAACATTTTGAAGATAAACTTTTTGATAATGTTAAAAATCCATTTAATGCTACGAGGTACCACTCTCTTGTTGGTGATAAAACAATAATTCCCGAGTCTCTGGAGGTTACTGCTGTTGCAGAAGATGATGGCGAGGTGATGGCAGTAAGACATAAAGAATTACTAATTCAAGGTGTTCAATTTCATCCAGAATCAATTATGACAAAAGAAGGAAAAAAGATTCTGGAAAATTTTGTAAAATTGGTGAAAAATAAAAAATGATAAAAGAATTTTCAGCCAAACTACGGCAAAAAAATGATCTAACTTATGAAGAAACCAGAAAAGCGATGGATGAGATATTGTCTGGCAGTGTTTCAGATGAAGATTCTGCAGAATTTTTGAGACATTTGACTCTAAAAGGAGAGACCGATGATGAATTATTGGGGATGCTTGATAAAATGCATCAATACTCTCTCAAGATTACACCAAAGACACAGTCCACCCTAATTGATGTCTGTGGAACTGGGGGTGATTCCATGAAGACCTTCAATATTTCGACTGCTGCATCCTTTGTTATTGCTGCATCAGGTGGGGCAGTAGCAAAACACGGAAATCGCTCAGTTTCTGGAGTTTCGGGAAGTGCAGATATTTTTGAGTTTTTTGGCTATGATCTAAATTCTAAACCAGAAAAAATAACTGAAATTATTGAAAAATTTGGAATAGGATTTATGTTTGCACAGAAATTTCATCCAGCAATGAAAAATGTTGCAAATGCAAGAAAAAAAGTAGGAGGTAGAACGGCCTTTAATCTTTTAGGACCATTAACCAATCCTGCTCAAGTACAAAATCAACTCATCGGAGTTTTTTCTGAGGAATTTTTAAAACGAATTCCCAATCTACTAAAACAAAAGGGTGCAGAAAATATAATGACTGTTCGCTCCGAGGATGGACTAGATGAGTTTTCAACATCTGCTAAAAACAAAGTCTGCTTTTTAAAAAATGGAGAAATAAACTCTATGATTGTTGATCCCCAAAGTCTTGGTTTTGAAAAATCTAATCTTTCTGATATTCAGATTGTTACAAAGGAAGATGCAATATCTGCATTTGTATCCGTTCTAAGGGGAACTGCAAACCAATCAATGCTTGACATTACATCATTAAATGCCGCAGGGGGTTTAATTGTCGGAAATGTGGTTGCTGATTTTTCGAGGGGAATAGATGTGACAAATAATATTATAAAAAATGGCAAGGCCTTTGATCTGTTTTCAGAATTTATAGAATATTGCGGGGACTCATCAAAAATTAAAGAGGTTCTAAATTGACTAGCATTTTAGAAAAATTAGTAAAAAATTCACAGGCTGCCATAACTGATGGCGTCTATGATATTTCTGAGGAGTGTGAAAAGTCCCAGATAGATTTACTGAGCTCCATAAAGGCAAATCAACACGCATCGCTAATAACTGAGGTAAAATTTTCATCTCCCTCACTTGGAAAAATCCGAACAAAATCAGATCCAGTTCATATAGCAAAATCAATGATTGCGGGAGGAACAAAAGCGCTATCAGTACTAACTCAGCCTCATTTTTTTGAAGGATCCCCTGATTATTTTATGCAGATTCGAAAGCAAGTTGAAATTCCAATGCTAATGAAAGATATTGTCATTGATAAATCCCAAATTGATGCTGGGCAAAAAATCGGGGCTGATTATATTTTGCTAATTCAATCATTGTTTGATTTGGGTTATGTTCATGAAATCGAGGAGTTAATTGATTACGCCCATAAAAAAGATTTGAAAGTTTTGTTGGAATCTCATACAAAATCAGAATTTGAAAATTCACAAAAAACAGATGCTGATTTACTAGGAATAAACAATCGTAATCTTGATACCTTGGAAATTGATCTAAACACCACAAAAAATCTTCTAGAAAATTTTGATCACTCGCAAATTATTGTATCTGAAAGCGGGATAGAATCGCCTCAAGATATTCAATTTTTAAAAAAATGTGGAGCTGGAGCATTTTTAGTCGGATCTAGCATAATGAAAAGTGATAATATTGAAGACAATGTCAAAAGGTTGGTGAATGCATTTTGAAACTTCCCAAAGATGGTAGATTCGGAGAATTTGGTGGAAAATACATCCCTGAAACTCTTGTTCCTGCAGTTGAAGAATTAGAGGAGAGCTATCATAAATTCAAAAACGATAAAGAATTTAAAAATGAATTAGATTATTATCTAAGAAAATTTGCTGGCCGCCCTACTCCGCTTTACTATGCGAAAAATTTATCAGAAAAAATTGGCGGCGCAAAAATCTACCTAAAACGTGAGGATCTACTTCATGGCGGAGCACATAAGATCAACAATACGCTTGGCCAAGCAATTTTGGCCAAAAGAATGAAGAAAAAAAGGATAATTGCAGAAACAGGCGCGGGACAACACGGAGTGGCAACAGCTATGGCATGTGCATGTCTTGGTATGAAATCTGAAGTATACATGGGCTACAAAGATACTCAAAGACAAAAACTTAACGTGTTTAGAATGAATTTGCTTGGCTCCAAAGTACACCCTGTAAAATCAGGCTCTCAGACTCTCAAGGATGCAATTAATGAGGCTATTCGAGACTGGATTACAAATGTTGAGACGACTTACTATCTTTTGGGCTCGGCAGTGGGACCTCACCCTTATCCTGAAATGGTAAGAGACTTTCAATCAATAATCGGATTAGAAATAAAAAAACAGATGAAGGAGATTAAAAAAAACCCTGATACGGTCATTGCCTGTGTTGGTGGAGGCTCAAATGCAATTGGAACATTTTATCCACTTTTTGATTCTGATTCAGAAATGATTGGAGTCGAAGCTGCCGGAAAGGGACTAGGTGGGACCAAACATTCTGCAACCCTGAGTAAGGGCACAAAAGGAGTCCTACATGGAATGCTTACTTATCTTTTACAAGACTCGGAAGGACAAATTAGAGAAACACACAGTATTTCAGCTGGTCTTGACTACCCCGGCGTTGGACCTGAGCACTCATACCTTAAAGATTCCGCAAGAGTATCTTATCGCAGTGCCACTGACAGCGAAGTAATTGATGCATTTTTGCTGTTAACAAGAATGGAGGGAATTATTCCGGCATTGGAATCTGCACATGCAGTCGCACACGCAATAAAAATTGCAAAAACAAAACCAAAATCAGAATCAATCGTAATCACATTATCAGGAAGAGGCGACAAAGACGTCGAGGTTGTAGAGGATTTTTTGAAAAAAAATGTCAAGAATAGAAAAAAAGTTTAAGGAATTATTCTCCAAGGGAGAAAAAGCGCTAATTGCATATGTCATGGCAGGATATCCTTCTGAAAAAGACTCCATTTCTGCTATACGTGGATTGGTAAAAGGAGGTGCAGATATTATTGAGATTGGGTTCCCATTTTCTGATCCTCTAGCTGATGGGCCAGTTATACAAAATGCAAGTATGATAGCACTCCAGAGAGGTGAGAAATTAGAAAAATTTTTCAAGATGATACAAAAAATACGAAGGGAAACTGACATACCACTTGTAGTCATGACTTATACGAACATTTTGTACAAGAAAGGTTATGCAAATTTTATAAAAAAAGCAAAAAAAGCAGGAATTGATGGATTTATTCTTCCTGATATGTCAATTGAGGAATCAAAGGATTATCTTTCGGTGGTCCAGAAGAATAATCTCGATACGATATTTCTAATTTCTCCTAATACTGAAGCTAGTCGTCTAAAGAAAATAGCAAAAAACTCATCGGGATTTTTGTACCTAGTTGCAGTTTATGGGATAACCGGAGTTAAGACAAAGATCCAAAAATACACGATCAGTGCGATTCAAAATACAAGAAAAATAATTGGAGAAAAGATTCCTTTGGGTGTGGGTTTTGGAGTAAGTACACCAGAGGATGTAAGGCGTTATCTATCTAGTGGAGCTAGCGCAGTTATAGTTGGCAGCGCCTTTTTGAGAATTATCGAAAAATCAAAACCAAAAGACATTGAGGCAAAAATTGCAGGGTTCACTAGAACCTTGAAAAAAGCTACTAGATCAAAAAGCCTAAAGGATTAAAAACGGGATACTCCATTCCCTCATGTGCAGACGAAGTTTATTTTTGTAACTGGGGGAGTAATGTCTGGTCTTGGAAAAGGCGTAGTGTGTTCTTCTGTTGCAAAATTATTACAAATGTCCAATCAAAAAGTTTCCTGTGTCAAAATAGATCCCTATCTGAACTATGATGCAGGAACTATGAATCCGATTGCACATGGCGAAGTATTTGTTACCGAAGATGGAGGCGAGTGCGACATGGATATGGGAAATTATGAAAGGTATCTTAATCAAAACATTCCTAAATCACACAATATCACCACTGCCCAAATTTACTCAAAAGTAATTGAAAAAGAAAGACGGGGTGAGTACCTTGGCGCATGTGTTCAGATTATTCCTCATATTACAGATGAGATTAAAGACCGAATTCGAAATATTGCAAAATCCGAAGAACTTGATATGCTAATTGTTGAGTGCGGCGGAACAGTTGGAGACATTGAGAGCCTTCCATTTTTGGAGGCACTGAGGCAAATTCGTGTAGAAGAGGGTGCCCAAAATGTAATTTTTATTCATGTGACTCTTGCGCCGTCTTTAGATGTAGTAGGCGAGCAAAAGACAAAGCCAACTCAGCACAGCGTTCAAGAACTTAGAAGAATTGGTATTATGCCTGATTTTTTGGCAGTCCGATGCAGCAGACCACTTATGAATAAAACCAAGAAAAAGATTGCATTGTTTACTAACGTTGATGTTGATGGGGTATTATCGTGCCATGATGTCGAATCTATTTTTATGATTCCACAAATTCTTTATGATCAGGGATTAGTAAATTCTATTTTTAAAAAATTTGGCAAAGTTGGCCTAGTAAATGCATCCGCAAACTGGGATAATTGGAATGCAATAGTGAATTCCTTAAAAAAATACGAGGAAAATGTAGATATTGCAATGGTTGGAAAATATGTAACCCTTGCAGATAGCTATGTCAGTGTAAATCAAGCACTAGCACATGCTGGAGCCCAAATAAAGAAAAATGTAAACATTGACTGGATTGACTCTGAAAGTATATCAGACTATGACAGTCTATCAAGATACCATGGTATTCTAGTCCCTGGTGGATTTGGAATTCG
>JBFJMG010000081.1:0-5297 GCA_041634015.1 Nitrosopumilaceae archaeon | reverse complement strand
TTTTTTCCCATTAACCATACATCAAGATTCCTAGTGTCATTTCCCGAAATTTTTGTTAGGAAAGTTGGATCAATGTAATCTGGGCCTACTTTAAATGGTTGACTTGTATACCCTTGATTTTTTATGCCATGAATAATTGCACAAGTAATCGAAGTTTTACCAACTCCGCTAGATGGCCCAGTAATAATTAATCTTGGAATCCTCAAAGTCTAATACATCCAGTTTTTGATATAATTTCATAGATCATATTACTCTTTGATCAATTTTTTAGTTAGAATATCAAGTTATTTTGCATATGGAGGAAAAGGGATTAGTCATTGTATATACAGGAAAAGGAAAGGGTAAAACAACGGCTGCCCTAGGAATGGCTATTCGGGCGATTGGCTACGGACATAAGACATGCATGATCCAATTCATCAAAGGTTCATGGCATTATGGAGAAATGGATTCATCAAAAAGATTAGAACCAGATTTTGAGTTAATAGCAGTAGGAAAAGGTTTTGTTGGAATTTTAGATGATACTAGTCCGAAAGATGAACATAAAAAAATTGCACAAGAAGCCATTAGGATTAGTAAAGAAAAGATTCATTCTGGAAACTATCAAATTGTAATTCTTGATGAGATTAATTATGCAATAAAATTAGGATTGGTTGATGTTAATGATGTAATTGATTTAATTAAAAATAAACCTCAAAAGCTTAATCTAGTTTTAACAGGAAATTATGCAAATCAACAGATAATCAAAATTAGTGATCTTGTGACTGAAATGAGAGAGATAAAGCATCCCTTTCAATTGGGAATAAAAGCAAAGAAAGGAATAGATTTCTAGCTATCAACTTTAAATTACACAACCAAAATCTGAAAATCTATGTCTACTGAAATCCAGGAGTTACCCGAACAAGGAGAGATAATTCTTGCAACGGTAACTAAAATTTTGGATCATGGAGCATATGTTTCTCTAGATGAATACAATGGGATTCAAGGATTTTTGCATGTCTCTGAAATTGCTCCTGGTTGGATAAGATCAATTGGAAAATTTGTTAAAGAGGGTGAAAAAAAAGTTCTTTTAGTAAAAAAAATTAGGCCGGAAAGAAATGATATCGATCTTTCATTAAAACAGGTTTCTAAGGATCAGAAAAAGAAGAAATTATTAGAAGTAAAGAAATATGAGAAAGGTAAAACATTACTCCAGAATATTAAAGAAAAGGCAAAACTAACTGATGCTGAAATAGAAAAGTTAGAAGAGAGTCTTTATACACAATTTGATTCTATATATGACGCTTTTAGTGAAATTGCAAGAAAAGGAGTCAGTGTAATTCAAGATTTAAAATTATCAAAAAATACTATCGCTGCAATAAAGGAGGTTAGTTCAAAAATAAAATTACCTTCTGTAGAAATTAGAGGAATTATGGAAATTACCAATAATAAATCAGATGGTATTGAAATTATAAAAAAAGCACTTACGGATATAACAAAAAAGGGAAAGGACTCTAAGGTTGAAATAACATATCTCGGTGCGCCAAAATATAGATTAGCGGTTACATCCCGAGATTTTAAATCTGCAGAAAGAGAAATCAAACCTATTCTTTCCCAAATTCAACAAATGATTGAGAAGAAAAAGGGTACATTCAAGTTTACTAGGGAAGAATCAAAGAAAACCAGAGGGGGTTAAATTTGCGTTTTCAATTAAGAAGATGCGGTTCTTGTATGCTGTATACTTTAAAAAATCAATGTCCTAGATGTAAAAATGAAACTGAATCTGCTCATCCGGCAAAATTCTCTCCTGATGATAAATACATGAGATATCGATTACCGGAGAAATATAAATTAGATTCTTAGTTGGGGATAACTCTTAGGATAAGGAAAGGATTACCTGATTCATAGTAGCATTTGCTTTATCGATTGGTTGATCTTGCGAATTAGTTGGAAGTGATGCTATTTGATCTACAACAGCTTGACCGAATACCACTTCACCAAATATCGTATATTGACCATCAAGCCATGGTGCATCTCCTATAACAATAAAAAATTGAGAGCCTGCACTATCTAGCTCAATACCTCTTGCCATTGAAACAATATACTTTTTGTGATGTAATTCGTTGAATTCAGGTTCCAAGGAATACCCGGGTCCTCCCATCCCCCAAGTATTTCTTTCTCCCAATATAGTATTGGGATCTCCACCTTGAATAACGAACCCAGGGATTATCCGGTGAAATATAGTGCCATCATAAAATCCCTCTGAGGCTAATTTTCTAAAATTTTCAACTGTTTTTGGAGCAGTATCTTCATAGAGTTTTATTGTAATGTTACCTAAGTTGGTTTTAATAATAGCCATATTTTGAGGGGTGATATTGGGATCATTTGTTGTAATGTCATCTAGGGATTCCTCAGATGTGTTATCCTCAATTGGTTGCTCGGTCGTAGTGTCATCGAGAATTTTTTCTAAAGATGGTGAATAATCTTTGTTGATTTGATAAATCAACACACCACTGATTGGTCCAGGAGTCTCTCGACTAAATGATGATGAAGAATACACTAATTTTAATGGACCGTCTCCAGTTTCTGGAAATTTGATTGTCTTGGTATAAAGAGGAGTAAACCCTGGTTGGTAAGTTTGGGATTCTTGTTGGGTTGCAAGGTTAACGTATCCTTCTACTGCAAAGGGAAACATCTGACCCAAAATAGTATTGTTCCAAAAGAAAGGTGTAGCACTGACTCCATCTGAATAAAGGTATTTTGCTAACGGTTCTTCCGCAATTCTTATGAACCATTGTTTTTTACTCTCATCCGCTCCGCCCTGTAGTAGATACAGTGGTTCTTCGTAAGTCGAAGGAATAAGCTGGGCTGCTACATAAACTAGAACATAATCCGCATCTAGCTCATTTAATAACTCCCACCCTTTTTCAGGAGAACTTAGAAACATTTTAGCTATGTTTTGTATTTGAATTGAATCAATTGTGGCATTATCCGCAAGTGTTTTTCTTTCACCGAGTGTGGTTATCCAATATCCATAATCCCACCAAGCTGCTATGACCGAATCATCAGGAGTGTTATTTTTTATCCATTCTAACGATGCCAACCAATCATCAGTTGCAATATTAAAATTAGTTCCCCCGTTTAATATTGTGGGAGGGGCTTTAACACTGGTTACCCAGTTTCCATTAACTGGTAAAACGGTAGGGACAAGAAGAAGTGTAACTATAGCCACAACGTAAGAAATTTTTATAATTGGTTTTTTTGAAAAAGTTATCCGTTTTCCTACGTTTTGCTTGTGACTAAAAATTTCTGAAGTGAGAATTGCCAATCCAATTGAAGATAAAATAATTACGGATAAAGATGCAAAAATTTCTAATCGAACGAATGCGGCACTCACGTAAACTCCAACAAGTCCAATTATTAATGCAAAAAGAATGTTATCTCCAGTTAGTTTTAATTTATTTTCTTCCAACTTCGCCCTGTCACGCAAAATTAACCAAATTCCAAGTCCTGCAAAAATCATTAGGACTGATAAAAAGTAAAATGATTGTGCCAAGGTTGTAGTAGCGTGTTCTGCCACGGAATCTACTAATGGATTCTCCGTAATGAGAAATGGATTTATTGCGTTAAGATATCGAAAACTTGGTAAATTTAAAAATCTATCCTCAGCATTTATGACAAGAATTATTGAACCAATGATAACAATTGCTATAATAAATCCAATGGCGTTACGAGTTTTGTTTGACTGTTTACTTATTTTTTGAATAATTATTGTACCAATCAAAAATACAGAGGATCCGATAAGACTTATCCCACCCAGACCCAAAACAAAACCCACGCCGGGTCTCTCAAAAATTAAGGTTGTTACTAAAAGACTAGCTGAAAAAAGGGGGATTGCCCAAATTAAAAATTTATGATCTTTTCTTACTAGAGGTAAAATAATGAAAAACATGCCCAATGGAATAATAAAAAATTGGATCCCTCCCCACGATCCAAGTCCAAACGCCAGAAATATTCCTCCTCCAATAAGTTTTGCAATAGCAATTTTTTTATTTTGTGAATTGATTCCACTAAAGAATAGATACAGTCCTAGGATACCGTAGAATAATCCCAAAGGTTCCGACTTGAACCATCCTATTGTTCCTCGGACAATAATTGGAATGGAAAATGAATAGAAGAGAGCCGAAAAGAGACCTGCTGTCGTTCCTCCTAAAACCCGCACCAAAGCAAAAACTATAACCGATGTAAGGGAGCCAAAAATAACTGGAAAGATTATCGTGAATTCATAAAGACCCAAACTTCCTCCAAAAATCTTGTACATTGTTGCTGCTGTGATATGTAGCATTACTTGGGATGTAGCGGAAATATCTCTACCTTTCGGATGCCAACTCATATCATCATGCCATTCTAAATATTCTGAAATTCCATTATCGACGAGAAATTGTGTAGCCCTAAAATTGAAAAAAGGATCAAATTCATTCAGTTGTAATCCATAATCTGCAGCCTGTGAGCGTATCATTACGGAAATTGAAAATGAAATGGCAAGGATTCCAATAATTAGTAGATGATTCATTCTAAAATCAAATTTGCCAATTGTGAATAATTGTAAATTTGATATCAATTATAGAGTCTTGAAAGACTTGATTTATTACTCTTTTGAATAAAAAAATTTGAAAAGCTAAATTTGATTCTAGTTCAAAATTATTTTTTTGGCCGTCTAAAAAAATATTGAGTAAACTATGGTGTAAAAGTTCCAGTAAGAACTGCTTCAGAGACAACATGTCCCTTAATTGCTTCTTCTAATTGCATTTTATTGGATCCTTTTGGCAAATCTAGTTTTGAGTCCAATGCATAAATTTTAAAAAAATATGTATGTCTCTTATCTGGTGGGGCCGGACCTCCGTAGCCGATTTCACCAAAATCCGATGTTCCTTCAATAGAACCGTTAGGAATCGTTCCCTCAGGAATTTCATTTGTTGTAGGATCAATATTCCAGATAACCCAATGTACCCAGATTTTTCCAACTGCAGCTTTTGCATCGGGATCATCCATGATTAGTACCAAAGATCTTGCATTTGAAGGAACGTTGGAAATTTTAAGGTGTGGATTTTTATTTTCGTATTTGTATCCATGTTTTTTTGGTATTTCTTGTCCTTCGGAAAAATCTGAACTCTTTAGAATTAGATTGCCCATTAATTTTTGATATATAGAGGGTAAAGTTAAGCTTTACGAAGATTCCAAGATAATTTTATCATTTGATAGGGAGATTATTGAACCATTCAAATTTTTTATTTTATTTTTTAAAACCTTATCAATTGTAG
>JBFJMG010000080.1:0-5422 GCA_041634015.1 Nitrosopumilaceae archaeon | reverse complement strand
TTAATTTTTGGGGCAAAAAAAATCCCAGAACTTGCAAAGACGTTTGGAAAGGCTAAAGGCGAATATGAAAAAGGAAAGATTGAGGCAGACAAAGAGTTAAAAGATTTTAAAGAAACCCAAAAATCAAAAAAAGATTAGTCTTCCACTAATTTTGCCAACTCATCCATTAAGGTCTCAAGATCCTTTTGTAATTTTGATTTAGCGAAAAAACCTATAATTCTTAACGCACCATTCAATTTAATATCCGCATTAACAGAAATCTTCGTTCCCGTATCAACAGTTTCGTATCTTTCAAAAAAGTGACTCCCTTTAGCATCTCCTCCAATAACAAAGACCTCATGGATTTCAGGATAATGGGTAACGTGTTTGGTCATCATCACTAATTCTTTGCCAGAAATTTTTACGTGTTGTTCAACCACTGCAACATTGTCTCTCACTGAAAGGACTCTAATCGAAGGAAACCTTTGTGGAAGAATTTTTTGAAATTCTTCATAATTTGTAATTGTATCAAAAACTTTATTTCTATTAGCCTTTACAATTTTTTCAAAAATAATTTTTGGCAATTGAGAATATCAAAATGAGCCCCATCTAGGGTATAAATCGTGTTCTAGATTAAACTGATCTAAGCATTTCCCAACGCCATGATTTACAATATCATCAATGGTTTTTGGTTTTGTATAAAATTCAGTTATTGGTGGAAGTATGACAATTCCTAATCTTGCTAGCTTTAACATGTTTTCAAGATGAATTGCAGATAGTGGTGTTTCCCGTGCCATAATTACTAATTTTCTTCCTTCTTTTATTGTAACGCCGGCTGCTCTAGCAACTAGTGTTTCATCATAACCATTTGCAATACTAGACAATGTCTTCATACTGCAGGGTGCGATAATCATTCCATCGACTTGATGAGTCCCACTTGATACACTTGATGCCATGTCTTTATCATCAGAAACATGAGTAGACAGGGATTTTACATATTCAATTGTATGTTGGGTTTCCATCTGAATGCATTTCATTGCCCATTCAGTCATTACAAGGTGGCTCTTAACATCAAGTTTTTTTAAAACTTCTAATAATCTAATTCCATAAATAACACCGGTACTTCCGGTGATTCCAACTATTAATCTCATGAATTATGGGAAGTCTTATGGTATTTTATCTATTAGTTTTTTTTAAAAAAATGGCACTAGGTTCAAACTACTCGATATCGTTTTCTTTGGCTTTATCTGATTGTTCCTCCTTGAGATCATTTCGTCTTTTTCTCCACAGAGTAATTCCACCTAAGGCCATCGCTGTTAACAAAATAATTCCAGCTAAAATTAGCTCAAAGTGAAAATACATTGTCTTTTATAAAATTTCCAACCTTAAAGGGTTTAATTTTATTATTGTTTGATCTTAGTGTACATACGCAAAATCATTAGCTTATTTTTCATAGTCCAATTGTGGAAGAATTCAAATTAGTAGACATAGATTGGCTAACTGCAAAAATGTATGGGAGAGATTTACACAAACGCCAAAATGATTTGCCGTTATCAAAAAATGGCATAGAACTACTTGATAAGGTTGATGAGGAAATTAATGAGATTTTAGATAATATTGATCATAAAATTTTTGCCCCAAAAAGAGAAAAGTTTTGGGATAATATCTAAGATAAAAATAGCTATATTATATCCCTAGTTGGAAATTAATTTGTGATAAAGAGAGCGGAAATTAAAAAAATTGTCAACGATTATTCCGACATTAGAATTGGCGTTCTGGGCAGTCACTCAGCTTTAGAGGTAATGGACGGGGCAAAAGACGAAGGATTCAACACAGTGGTAGTTTGCCAGAAAGGCCGGGAAGTTCCATACCAGCGATTCAAGAGGGTAGCAGACGAAATTGTTGTTTTAAAGAAATTCAAAGATATGTCATCATCAAAAGTATTAAAAAACCTACGAGATACAAACACGATTATTGTTCCACATAGATCTCTTACTGCATATTTAGGGTACAAGACAATTGAAAATTCCTTTAAAGTTCCAATTTTTGGAAACCGTGCGCTGTTTCAAGCTGAAGAACGCTCATATAAAAAAAACCAATATTATTTACTAAAGAAAGCACGAATAAAATTTCCGAGGATTTTTTCTAATCCTAAATCCATTAACAAACCTGCAATAGTCAAGGTTCAAGAAAAGTCAAGAAAACTTGAACGGGCTTTTTTTACTGTTTCGTCATATTCAGATTATAAGCAAAAATCTGAGGAAAAAATCAAAAATGGTTTGATTTCACGCAAAGACCTCGCAAAAGCTAGTATTGAAGAACTAGCGATTGGGACGTATCTTAATTTTAATTATTTTTATACGCCGATTTCGGATTTTGTTGATTTTATTGGAATTGAAAGACGGTTACAAACCAACCTCCATGATTTTAACGCATTACCAGCAAAACAACAACTTGAGATGAATATAGACTTGCAAAATATCGAGGTAGGTCACACTCCTGCTAGTATCCGAGAATCGTTATTAGAAAAAGTAATCAGTATGGGAGATAAATTTGTCAAGGCAGTCAAAAAAGAGTATCCTCCAGGAATTATTGGCCCATTTTCTCTACAAAGTGTAATAACAAAAGATTTGGATTTGGTTGTTTATGACGTCTCTCTACGCGTACCTGGAAATCCAATTGTTGCAACAACTAGCCCATATACCAAATATCAGTATGGAACTACCTTTGGAGTAGGAAGGCGAATTGCAATGGAAATCAAAAAAGCCCAAGAAGAAGGGCGGTTAGATGAGATTGTCACCTAAGCTTGCATGCTTTCTTTTAAGAGGCTTTTTCTAACTAGAATTGGAATGTTATAGTACGCAGCCAAAGCCATTCCATCAGATGCCCTGTAGTTCCGTAGAACCAAATCTTTCTTTCCAGTAAAGTAGAGATTCGCTCGGAGAACTTCCCCACTATCATAGATTTTTACCTTTACCAAGATTAGCTCATTTTCTTCACAGATTTCCTCGAGCATTTTGTAAATGGTTGGGACCTCATCTGCATTCTCATCAAGGAAACTTGAGATGTGACGTGCGACTTCGCCTGAAAAAGCGCGCATGTGAAATTCTTTTCCCTCATCGGATTTTAGAACGAGCATTCCTTCTACGGCATATGGATCTACAAAACCCACGTAATCAATCCTTACTGATTCATAATCTGGTTCTTGTTGTTGGTCAATTTCCAGAGGAAAACACCATTGTTGAATTGACAATATTACGCATATAAAGATGATAATAGGTTCAAAACAAACTTACATAATTTTCCTTTATAAACAAGGAAAATTTTCTGATTCCTTACTTAAAATTATCACAATATTGGAGTGGATTTGATTAAATGTCAAGTTCGCCAGGAAGATCAGTAGAATATGTCCTATCCAAACCTGTTTCGGCTTATATGGATAAAGATGTTTTAATGTTAAATGAAAATACACCAACTAGAGAAGCAACACGAATTTTACAACACTACGAACGTGACGACATTATAGTTACAGATTATGAAAATAAACCAGTTGGAATTGTAACAGATGAAGATATTTTAAGTAAAGTTTCAGATGTAACTGTCTACGCCGAAGCAACATTTCTCAAAGATATAATGAGCGTTCCGCTGTTCACTGTAGATGAGTTTGCCTCTTTGCAGGATGCCTTACACATTATGCGAGATCATCGAATTCGCAAACTTCCAGTCTTGAATAAAAAAAAGTTAGTCATAGGAATAATTTTACAGGCAACAATTGCTAACGTGATTAGGGATGCAACAGCTACGCAGCCTAGGCTTCTTAGCCCTCCCGTTAAAGCGATTTTGGGGAATCTTGGTTTTGTCTTACAGTTTGCAGGGGTACTTTTGCTTGTACCAGCTATATTATCAACTGTTCTTTATGATACGGTAACTGCCACTGGAATTTACCTTACCACTGTTTTACTTCTAGTAACGGGATTTTTTTTAAATTCCTATGGTGAGAAGGCAGCTTTAAATTTGCAGCAGGCCTCGATTCTGGTCTTTAGTAGTCTTTTCATATTAACATTATTTGGTACAGTTCCATATCTGTATGTTACACCATTAAGTGATGAACCATTACAAGCTTTTGCAAACAGTTTCTTCTCAAGTGCAGCTGGATTTACAACAGGTGGGATATCATTAATCGATAAGCCAGAGGAATTGCCTCAAAGCTTTACCTTCTATCGTAGTTTTACACAGCTAGTCGGTGGGATGAGTTTCATTTACCTTGTAATCACTGCATTTTATCCTGAGGGTAAGCTTCAATCAATGCGTGGTTTTCTAACGGGAAAGACCTTACATCTAAGAGAACTCTTTGGAACCATTACGGTAATTTTTACATTGTATATCGTAATTGTTGCGTTACTTTTGTATTTATTTGGAGAACGAAACATCATAGATAATTTCTCCCTTGCAATGAGTACATTAGCTACAGGCGGGTTTTTACCAAACTCTACAATTTTGGAAAAATTAGTTTGGCAAGAAAAATTAATTTTAATGGCAGCTATGATACTAGGTGCTCTACCATTTACATTTCACTATGGTTTTGTAAGAAAGAAATTTCTATCTCCTAAACTTGGAAAAGAGGTTCTCGTTTTCTTTGGGATTATTGGAATTTCCATCCCGCTTTTTATATGGGCAAGTGGTCTAGACCCGATTGTTGGTGCTTTTTACTCCGTCTCAGCCAGCTCTACTGCGGGGCTTCAACTAACTTCGCTTGATTCGTTAAGCGGTGGCGCTCACGCGATACTAATTATTTTGATGTTAGTTGGAGGATGTGGTTTTTCAACTGCAGGAGGAATAAAGATACATCGATTCTTTTTACTAAAAAATATTAGAAAAATGTTTCATTCTAAAAAAAGAAAATCTCTTTCCATTGAAAATAGAAAGGAGATCACATCAACCTTAATTATAATTATTTTATTTCCGGTAATTGCAACCATTACTGCTGCTCATTTGACCAACATTACTGATGCTAGCTTCGAAAATGCCTTCTTTGAGGGAGTTGGATTGATTACAACAGGGGGTTTATCAGCCAATGTCATCACAGAAGAACTTGATCCTGCCACAAAAATTATTTTGGGCTTTTTAATGATTTTTGGTAGGCTGGAAATTATTGCAATAGTGTATATTTTTATCCCCAAGCTTGCCTAGTCTGAAAAATAAAAATTCAGATAAGGTTTAATTCAGTAATTAAGATTTTTGACTGTGAATTTGAGAAAAAATAATGGGATTTTCTTAATTGGTATCGGCTTTATTGCGATGTTTGTTATTTTTGTTATCTATTCTAGGTATCAAGACCCCATAATGGTAACTCCTGATGCTATAGAATCTTTTCAAAGATTTGCAAATATCTTTTACATTGTTTTAGCGGCATCATTTGTTGCTATTTCATTTGGTTTACTGA
>JBFJMG010000079.1:0-5433 GCA_041634015.1 Nitrosopumilaceae archaeon | reverse complement strand
TTTAGCCCATCCAAATGGATAGATTAGTGCAGTATCAGTATCTGAACCGCCATTACCGTCCCTACAAGTCATTTGGAATTCTAAAGGTTCATCAATATCGAAAATTTGTTCAAAACTGGAATAAATTGTCAAGTGCTTTGAGCTAGTATAATACAATCTAACTGGTTCTCCGTTAAGTTGTCTCCAAGAATATGTTAGTTTATCGCCATCAGGGTCAGAACAACTCCCCAGAAATGTAATAGTGGTTACACTAGGAAAGATAACTCTATCAGGACCAGCATCTGCAACTGGTGGTTCGTTCACTGGACGAACGATTATTTGAATTGTATCTGTGTCAGAAGCACCAAAGGGATCAGTCACTGTAAAACTGAAAGTCAAAATTTTGACTTTGCCATTTGCAACTGCTGGAGCAAGAAATGTTGGTTCCTTTACAGTATAAGATGAAAGTACAACAGGTTCACCATCTAATTGTTTCCAAAGGTATGTCAGATCATCATTATCAAAATCAAGGCCTTCTCCGATTAGAGTAACCATTCTTTTTTCTTGTACTTCTACTTGTTTTACAGATTGAGCAAAGACATCCTCAAATGCGAAACCTAAGGTTAGCGCAAATGCAAGAATTAAAAAACCTGTTAGAAAAGTTGATCGCTTTATTCCCATTCCCTCACGAAATTATTCTGGACCCGTACATAAACTATTTCCTCCGTTCAGCCATATTTTTTAATAAAATAGATTCATTCTCATTCAAAAGGCCTCTAATCTTTAACATAATCAACTTATCCAGATTTACACCAGTTTTTCTTCACCTATGTATATTTTGGTCATTTTTTTTAAAGTAAAATAAAGCATTTTGTGAGATCACAAAAACGCTTTTTTTCCGAATTTTATCAGATTTTATGATTTAGTAATTTGAAGTTTTTGAGGTTTTCTCAATTCAAATTAGTATCCAAAAAAGATAGTGTTTTTTTCCACGCATCCTGCATTTCTTGTGGTGCATAGTTCGCTCCAGAAGGATTTGCAAAGGCATGGTCTACACCAGGATAGATATGGATTTCATTAGAAATTCCTAATTCGTTTAATGATGATTCAAAGGCATTTACGGATGAAGGGGGTATTCCTTGATCAAGTTCTGCAAAGATTCCTAAAACCGGCCAATTAATCTTGGAGAGTTGAAGTTGATCTGACGTTAATCGGCCATAATAAATTACAGTTGCATCCATTTCAGGATTGTTCAGTGCTAGATTTAGTGACTGAGCCCCTCCAAAGCACCAACCAATTGACGCCACTTTCTCTATGTTATAATTTTCCTCAAGATATGCAACAGCCCCATTCATGTTTGCAATACCGTTTTCTAAATTATATGATGAAACGAGTTGTCGTGCCTTATCTGTGGTAGTTGCGGCCTCTGTTCCATAAAGGTCAACAGCAAGAACTATGAATCCTTCTGCAGCAAGATCTTTGGCTGTTTGTTTTATGTTATCGTTTAATCCCCACCATTCATGAATCATAATGATTCCTGGATAGATACCAGAGTCATCAGGTTTTGCCAAAAATCCCTTCACACCATTAAAATAATTCACAGTTTCAACAATAACTTTTTTTTGACTGGTGTTTAGCATTTCAGAATTAGTTTTTTCACCTTTTGTAATGTCAGGCAAAACATGGATTGCCCATCCTCGATTGATTAAAGGTTCAACACTCGTAGGTTTAACACATGCGGGCATTCCATCCAATTTTTTTAAAACTAGTTGTAAACCCTCTGTGCAGGTGACATTAACTGGTTCTATTCCATTTTGTATTTGTTGCTTGGGGGATGGAAGAAATGCGATCTCTGCTTGTTGGGCCGAAATATTGTTTAAGCTTCCAACACTAACTATTCCCAAAACAAAAATCAAAAGTAAGAACGTTTTCAACTAGACAGAAACAAGTCTAACGCAGAATTATAGGGTTTCGAAATCGTTAGATTCAGTGTTTGTTAAAGTTCAAATTTAGTAGATATACTGTAATCAGGAAGTGGAAATTTTATATATGATTTTTATAGGTTTGAATTAAACTGACTCAAATGATAATTAAACTTGAATGCAAAGACTATGGATTTGAATGTGAGTTTGTTTGTGAGGGTCCAAAAAATCTTGCTCTTCTTGAACAATTAAGAACTCATTTTCAGGACGAGCATGGAATAGATTATTCCAAAGAAGTTGTAATCCAGATGTTGGTAAATCGTGGTCATTCTCGAGAATCAATATTATCAGGGTAAATTGGTATTTTAAAGAAAAATAATTCTTCTGATTTATAATATGTAAGTATGAAAGTAAGCAACATAGATAGACAAAAATGTATTTTTTTACAATCATAATGCAAATTTGGTTGAAGCTACCCATAGAAAATCAAAAAGGATTGGACTAGATTAGTTAGAGAGTTAAATTAGTCATAGAAAAAATAGTAAAATTAAGAGAAGGCTACCCCAAGAAAATAATCAACTAACAAGCACGATGATCCTTGGTAGAGATTCGAGACAATTTAAAATTAAAAATTTACAAAATAAACCCTAAAGATTTTAACAAATACTTTATTCAAAAAGAAAAAGATAACATATAATACAATGTGCTTCGTAATAAAATAGTAAAATAAATTAAAAAATTACTAAAACAATTTTTGCCAGCAAACGTTTGTTTGCATTATAAATTTGCCAGTATCCATTTCCTTTTATCCTAAAACGCCGTAATATTACTAGCAGTGATGCAAAATTATCCTTATCAATACGATGTGAAGTGTGAACTAGAACGCTGTAAAACGTTTCCCATTATTACCGACCCTGAAAGAGGAGAGGTTTATTGTGGAGGCTGCGGTCTTGTCCTAGAGAAAAATATGCAAGATTTTTCACAAGACAGTAGATCATATACTCAAGAAAGTTTTATGACACAAACCAGAACAGGTCCAGGGCTCTCTCTTTCTATGCACGATAAGGGGTTGTCTACTGTAATTGGAACAAATGTAGATTCTACAGGACATAGAATTTCAAATAAAACAAAAGCGAGATTTAGTAGATTACGAGTTTGGGATACACGAAGTAAATCAAGAAGTACTGGTTCTCTAACCAAAGCATTAATTCAATTAAATGCAATGAAAGCCAAATTAGGAATGCCAGAGTCTCTAGTTGAAGATGCCGCATATATTTACAGAAAAGCTGTTTCAGCTAAACTCACTCGGGGAAGAACCATGGCCTCATTGGTTTCAGCCTCGATATACGCAGCCTGTAGACAGGCAAACACACCACGTACTCTGGATGATATTGCAAAAGCAGGCAATGTAGAACGAAGAATTCTCTCTCGTGATATTAGGACTTTGATAAAAAAATTGAATTTATCCCTAGGTCAATACGATATTTCATCATTTATTGTAAAAATTGCCAATAACCTCAATCTTAAAGAAAAGAGTAAAAGAGATGGATTTGAAATCTTAAAGAAGGCCGAGGAAAAGATGATTACAGCTGGAAAAAATCCAGTTGCGCAAGCAGCAGCATCGTTATATCTAGCAGCAATCCTCAATGGAGAAAAAATGAGTCAGAGAAAGTTTGCTGAAGTAGCAGGGGTAAGTGATGTTACATTAAGAAATCGCGTAGCACAAATCAAGAAGTCTCTGAAGTTAATTAACTAATTTTATAAAAAATCCAGAGTTAAAATAAGACTTTTTTTATCTGTGACACTAATTGTAAAATAACCTTTATTTGTTCATTGGCTACTGCTTGCAGATCACTTAATTGTTTTTGTAAATTGTTAATCTGAACTGTAAGAAAATTATTTTGGGTTCTAAGATTTGAATTATTAGAATTTAATTTTTTATTCTCTTCTTTAAGATTTTTGTTTTCCTCTGCAAGTTGTCGAATTTTTTCTTTATCATCTAGTTCTGGAAATGGATCTGGTACCGGTTCTGGTTCTGGTTCGTAAATTGGATCCGGTGTAGGTATGGGTTCTGGAGTTGGTGGGGGTGAAGGTTCCTGAGCAAAAAGAATATTTCCCTGTCCAGAAAGACTAATTAAAAAAATAAGTGCTAAAATGAAATTCCTTAGTTTCATTTCTTAGATTTTAGTTTGGTGAAAATTTTTGGTATTTCAAAAAGTGAGGAATATTTGGTTTGTCCTTTACTTGAAGAAATCATATTCCTGACTTCGTTTTTGTTTAGGCAAGTCCTTCATAACCGCTTGAACTACCTCATTATGATTGTAAGTTAAATGTCGTAAAAATTTTGCAGATTCATCGGCACGCACGCTTTGTTCAGCAAAAAGCATCTCAGGACTACTTAATTGATTCATCATTTCTTTGCACTCAGAGCATGGCTCAAAATCAAGGTAAAGTTTCATTATTTTTGAATCTCATTCGTCAATATTTAGTCTTCCTACTTTATTGTCTGGGTCATAGGTTCTTCTCTCTTTAGATGACTTGGTCTCACCTTGGTAATTGCTTCATCAAAGTCAGTCTGTGTAATTTGTATCTCTTTTACATTTTTGGATTTAGCTTCAACAAATCTCTTTAGTGCAGAAATTGCTGCTCTATTTGCAACTGCGGCTATTTCTGCTCCAGTGAAATCTTTTGTATTTTCCACAATTTTTGCAAAGTCAATATCTTTAGCAAGTGGTTTTTTCTTTGTGTGAATTTTTAGTATATGCTCTCTGCCCTTTGAGTCAGGTTTTGGAACTTCGATTATTCTATCAAATCTTCCGGGTCTAAGTAATGCTGGATCTACGATGTCTAGTCGGTTTGTAGCACCGATGATCAAAACATTATGTAATTCTTCTAATCCATCAATTTCAGTTAATATTTGAGAAACTACATTTTCAGAGACGTGTGATTCAGAACCTCCAGATCTGCGTGGAACCAGTGCATCTACTTCATCGAAGAAAATTATGCATGGTGCAGCTTGTCGTGCCTTTCTAAATACTTCTCTAATACCTTTTTCAGATTCACCGACCCATTTTGAGAGTAATTCTGGTCCTTTTACACTGATAAAATTAGATTCTGTCATTTTCGCAAGAGCCTTTGCAATCAATGTCTTCCCCGTACCTGGTGGTCCATGCAATAGAATTCCTTTGGGTGCTTCAACGTCAACATATTGAAAAGCTTCTTTGTGCTTTAATGGCCATTCCACTGCTTCTTTTAGCTCCTCTTTTAGGGATTCTAGACCTCCCACATCGTCCCACGTAACATTAGGAACTTGCACTAAAACTTCTCTAAGGGCTGAAGGTCTAACTTCTTTTAATGCATCCTTAAAGTCTTCATCTGTTACCTTAATTTTTTGAAGTATTTCAGGCGGGACTGCACTTTGATCTAAATCGATATCTGGCAATATTCTTCTAAGAGATCTCATAGCAGCTTCTTTTGCCAATACCTCCAAGTCTGCTCCTACAAATCCATGAGTAATCTTTGATAATTGTTT
>JBFJMG010000078.1:0-5435 GCA_041634015.1 Nitrosopumilaceae archaeon | reverse complement strand
TCTGGTTCGTTTTGCTTCACCAACCAATAGCTCCAAACCATGCACACCCAGCCTTACACTTACACCCCTTTCTTGATTAATTTGATGACTTTGCCGTAAATTATGTGCAACGAGGGCAAGTGTCTTCAGTATTGGAACAATTACACAGGTCTTTGAGATTTTTGCCTCTTGTAAAATTATCATCATTTCATCTGCAGTTGATTTTGGATAGTGAGTTGTTATATGGCTTTTAAGACGATCATAAAGGGGCTCAATAACTTTACCTGAATGCGTATAGTCAATAGGATTTGCTGTTGCAAAAAATGTTGTTTTGGGATGAAAAATAACAGGATAAGAACCTGTGGTAAAACGGCCCTCCTGTAACACAGAAAGTAAGGCAACTTGTTTTCTAGGGTCAAGCACTGGCAGTTCATCAATGAAAAATATTCCATGTTTTGCTTGCATTAGCTGTCCAGGGGAATAGGAATCAATTTTATACATTTCAATTCCTTTCTTAGCAACCTTAACTGCGTCTATGTATCCGACAAGATCTTTCACAGATATGTCTGGAGTGGCCAAGACATACTTGCATCTATCTGCTCCGTCCTTCCATTCTATTGGTGTCTCTAATTTTTTTTCCTGTATAATTTGTGAGGTTTCTGGGCTCACATTGAAAATTGGTGCAAGTTGGGGTAATGCATCATCGTTTAGCAATGAAATAAGGTCAGACTTTGGAAGATCAAGGGGACAGTCATTAGTTAAACTATCTTTAACAATAGGGATTGGGGAAAGTAGATTTTCTGCCACTGTTTGAACTATTTTGGTTTTAGCTTGACCAATTTGTCCGATAAGAAAAATATCATGACCTGCCAGGATCGCACGATCTAGTGCAGGTACTACATCATCATCAAAACCAATTATGCCGGGATACTTTGTTTGGCCAGATTTTATTTGTGAAATTAAATTTTTTGCCAGTTGTTCTTTAGAACTTGGCAACTTGTAGTTAATTGCTAAGAGATCACCTAGTGTTTTTATCTCAGAATAATCTTCAGGAAAACCTGCCTTAATTTCTGAATATTTGGGTTGGGATCCGTAGGAATTTTCGACAATCTTCTGATAGTTTTCTGTCAATGATTATCAAAGTCGCTTTCACGTTTAAAATATTACTTGAAATTTTTGGCGTATAATCAGGCAAAACCTAACCTAATCAAGCATGGTTTTTATCGGGGTATTTTCAAATTTTCATACTTGACAGCACAAGAATATCGACACATTGTCAGAATAGTAGGCAATGATATAGCCGGAGACAAAAAAATCTCCATTGGCCTTACCCAGATAAGGGGAATAGGGCAGATGTTTGCATATGCAATTTTAAATTCCCTCAAAATTGATCCCAAGACCAGAATTGGTTATCTTTCTGAATCCCAGGTTCAATCAATTGAAAAGATATTAGAAGATCCCTCATCAGCAAATTTTCCAAACTGGTTTTTGAATAGGAGAAAAGATATCGAGACAGGAAATAATATGCACCTCATTACTTCAGATATAGAATTCACAGTAAGAAATGATGTAGAACGGGAAAGAACGACAGGGAGTTGGCGTGGATATCGTCACGTTTATGGATTAAAGGTTAGAGGGCAACGAACTAGAACTACTGGAAGAAAAGGTGGAGCTGTCGGAGTTGCAAAAGGCGGCAAAGTAATGCCAGCAAAAACTGGCGAGGCAGCAGCTGCACCTGCAGCTGGAGCTGCTCCACCTGCAGAAGGAGCTGCACCTGCATCTGGAGCTGCAAAGGCGGCACCTACAGCTGACAAGAAGGCTCCAGAAGCTGCAAAGAAAGAAGAACCAAAGGATAAGAAAAAATAGGTGTTTGAATGGGAGATCCAAAAAATCCTAGAAGAGTATGGAGAAAACCAAAACGTCCTCTGAATTATGATTTAAAGATGGAAGAACTAAAAACAGTTGGAACGTTTGGTTTGAAGACAAAAAGAGAGTTATGGAAGACGCACACAGAGTTATCAAGGGTAAGACATCAAGCACGATCTCTTTTAGCGCTTAGACAAGAGATAAGACAAGAAAAAGAACCGATTCTTATGAATTCACTTAAAAGAATTGGTTTGGTAAATGATGATTCAACATTAGATGATGTACTAAGTCTTCAGGTAAACGATTTGTTATCACGACGACTTCAAACTATAGTTTTAAAAAAATTAGGCTTTGCGACACCATATCAAGCAAGACAAGCAGTAGTACATGGGCACATTATGATTGGAGATAGAGTAGTGAATATTCCATCTTATGTGGTAACAGTACAAGAGGAGAAAGATGTTCGTTTATCGCCAGGTTCATCATTAAAGGAAATTTTAGAAAAGATAAATCAAACAAAGGCAGCACCTGCACCAGAAGTTGAGGAAACTTCAGTTGAATCTAATCAAGACGAGGAAAAACCTAATACCCAACAGGTTGAAAAAACTTCATCTGAGTAATTCTAAGATCAAGCTTATCTGTAAATATCGCATAATTTGAGATAGAATAACAATGTGTTCAATTATCGGGTATTATGGTGAGGAGATTGCTGCACCTATTTTGGTAAAAGGGCTAAAACGAATGGAATACCGAGGATATGATAGTGTTGGAGTGGCCACGGAATCTTCTAATCAGATTTCCCTAAGAAAGGGAATCGGCAAGGTCTCAGAAGTAAACGAGTCTGTACATCTTGACTCTTTGCCTGGAAAAATAGGTATAGGACATACTCGATGGGCAACCCACGGAAAAGTAACAGACAGTAACGCTCACCCACATCCTAGCAATTCTGGTAAAATTGCGATTGTACACAATGGAATAATCGAGAATTTCAATGTTTTAAAAGAAGAATTACAAAAAGAAGGCTATACCTTCCAGAGTGAAACGGACAGTGAGGTAATTGCCAATTTACTCCAAAGAAATTATGTAAAGTCATCAGATGTAAAAAAAGCAATGTTACAAACAGTATCGCAGCTAAGTGGACATTACGCATTTGTTGCTATGTTTGAGGATGGGACATTAACAGCTGCTAGATTTCATGAACCATTAATAATTGGGGTCGGAAAGGATTCTTACTTTCTATCAAGTGATGTCTTAGGGTTTATTGAAAAAACTGACGATGCGATTTATCTTGATAATGGCAATATAGTCCTAGTTGATTCCACTGGAATTCAAATCTGTGATTACGAAGGAAAACCAGTCAGGAGGGAAATCACAAAGGTTTCAAAAGAATTTGCAGATTCGTATAAAGGAGAATATGCCCACTATACTCTAAAAGAAATTTCAGAACAACCAGATACAATTTCCAGAGCAGGCGATAATACTCCTAATGCAATAGAACAAACATCAGACTATATTCGCCATGCAAAAACAGTTTACATCACTGGAAGTGGTACTAGTTACAATGCAGCCCTAGTTGCCAAATATCTTATGTCAAAATATGCAAAAATCAAATTAGAAACAATAATTTCAAGTGAGCTTACTTTTTCTCCTGACTCAATTGAGCCCAATTCAATATTAATTGCAATTTCTCAAAGTGGTGAAAGTGCAGATGTACTTGAGGCTGTAAAAATTGCCAAAAAATCAAACACAAAAATTCTCTCCATTGTTAATTTGTTAACATCATCATTAGTGCAAGAGTCCTCCTTAGTGATGGGAATGAATTGCGGGCCCGAAATAGGAGTTGCGGCAACAAAAAGTTTCACATCCCAACTTGCCACAATTTACAAAATCACCGACAAATTATGTGATGGTTGTTTGAACCTTGATTTTAACAAAGTATCAAATTCAATTGCAAATATTCTCTCTAACCACTCTAAAATTCAGGGAATAGCCAAGGAATTAAAAGAAATTTCAGACATCTATGTGCTTGGTAGGGGTATCCACTACCCAATTGCCTTGGAGGCTGCGCTAAAATTAAAGGAGTTGACCTACATTCATGCCGAGGGGATCCCAGGTGGCGAGCTCAAACATGGGCCTCTTGCACTTATGGATTCAAATGTTTACGTTCTAATTATTAATCCCGATGATGCAACATACACAGATACTTTGACTAGTGCAAGGGAAATTAAAGCAAGAGGAGCAAAAATTATTGGAATCTCAGATAAGAATAATGATGTTTATGACAAATGGATAGAAATTCCATCAATTGAAGAATCAATGTATCCTCTAATTGAAATAATTCCCATTCAGTTACTTTCATACTATGCTGCGCTCGAAAAGAACACAGATCCTGATTATCCTAGGAATCTTGCAAAATCAGTTACTGTAAAGTAAAAATTTTTTTGTACTCGTTTTCGGTCAAATCCAAGAATTTTTTTGAGCTTAAACCCACTCGCAGCATTGCTGCAATGATACAGCCTCCTGCACCGACACCTTCTTTTGCAAATCCTTGTGAAAAAGCTTTTAGTCCATCAATTGATGAATCGTGTAATTTGGGATCTACAACTAAGACAGGTATATCTGAAATTTGTTTGATTATTTCTAAGAAATTTGCTGACTTGTCCTGGGTGATATAGCAGGTTGTTCCGATTGCAACCTTGTCTAATTTGAAGCCTATTTTTGATCCAAATGCTAACACCGCTGCCATCTGAGTTCCTCCTGCAAGCAACACATTAGAAATCTCAGATGCGCCACTAATCATTCCAGCAACCAGTGGGATCATCGGATCACCTACTTTTGCTACAATTGAAAACGGATCTTCTGAATCCAAATTCCGCAAGGCATTGGATACCACTCTGTTTTTTAGTTCCACAGGATTTTGAGGAATACTCGAACTTACTTGTGCGTTAATCCCTAGACCTCTCATCACTGCAAGTGCAGTGGTTGTACCCCCAGGTATACTTTCTCCAATTATCAAACAATTTGTAAGAGAAGCTAAAGTTCTCCCAATTATACGACCATAATCCACTGCATGTAGAAGCTCAGAATCATCAAGAGCCGATCCTTGTGTAATATTTTTACCCGGACTAAGTCCGGTATGGAGGAACGGAATTTGTGGGTTAATCTTGCTTCCCGCATTAATTACAATGTGTGGTATGCTTGCTGATTCCAATGCCACTTTAGTCAGTAAAGCTGGCGTGGGTTTGCCATCAGGAGTCATGGGAATTGTATCGATGGATTTGCAATATCCATAGTGGAGAAATTCAGAATCGGCTGCTGGGGTGTAACCCACTTTATCAGAATTTGATCCCGCAAACGTAATTCCTGGAATTTGAGATGTTTCCGTGTGTGAAATAACAAGAGAAAATAAAAAATTTTTCTTCAAAGTAGAATTTATGAAAAGATTTCCTCTTTCTTGATTCCCGAAGATTTCCAGATTTTCCATTTGTTTGCTAGCCCATCATTTGTAAAAATTCTTCTTCTGATCTTTTCTGAAAAATAAAATTATTCTTTTTTTCATTTTCAAGGGTCGATGTTGGAGTGGAGCCATA
>JBFJMG010000077.1:0-5475 GCA_041634015.1 Nitrosopumilaceae archaeon | reverse complement strand
TTTAATGGTTCGATATTAACAAAAAGTGATGCTGATGCAAGAGGCGGTGCTGCTCTTTCTATTGTAAAAATAACTTCTACCCCTATCCTCTACCTAGGAGTGGGACAAGAATATCCTGATTTAAAACCATTTGATAAAGACTCTTTTCTTAAAACAGTCTTTGGAAGTATCGATGGTTCTAAAACTACCGAAACCGTATCTGTCGCACAAGATGCAGAAGCCCCAACTATACAATCTGAACCTAACAATACAGATAACAAAACTGTAGCAACCAGTCCTTCTAAGCAATTAAACCAGGAAATTGAAGCAAAAATCCCTGAACAAAAAGAACCAGCTAAAGAAACCACACCAGAGTCTCCAGCTACAAAACATGAATTAGAAATTCCTGACTCTGAAGATTCTGATGATCCTTTTTTTGGAATAAACGACAAAGACATCAAAAAATATGCAGAGTTGTATGATATTCCGCCACCAGAAGATGACAAACAAGCATTAGATCTTTCCAATCAAATTAAAAAATGGATATCAAATGGTAGACCAAAACCCGGCGAACAAACCTCACAAAGTGATGACTCCAAAGAAGACAAAACTAAAAAGAAAGGCTCACGGTTTGGATTTCTTAGAAAATGAAACTAAAAACCAAATCTTTTCTTACGTTGGGGGAGTTAAATGAAAAAGAGTTTTTATCCTTAATTGACATTTCCATCAAATTAAAAAAAGAGCTAAAAAAAGGAAAATCCAAACCATTATTGAAAGGAAAGACTTTGGCAATGATCTTTCAAAAGCCATCCACCCGTACCAGGGTAAGTTTTGAGACTGCGATGTATCAATTAGGAGGAAATGCAATAAATCTGTCTGCCTCAGACATGCAGCTATCCCGGGGAGAGACTATTGAGGATACTGCAAAAACTCTTTCAAGATATGTGGATTTTATCATGGCTCGAGTTTATGCACACGAAACCTTAGAGTCTCTATCAAAAAATGCTTCAGTTCCAGTGATTAATGGCCTGTCTGATTCTTTTCATCCTTGCCAAATACTTGCGGACTTTATGACAATAAAGGAAAAAAAGAAAAACTTCAAAGGCTTAAAAATTGCCTGGATTGGCGATGGAAACAATGTGTGCAACTCTCTTCTGTATGGATGTGCCCTTGCAAAATGCAAAATTTCTATAGCTGTACCAAAAGGTTTTGAACCAGATTCCAAAGTTCAAAGGCAGGCAAGAAAGAAAACTACAGTAGAGATTACAACCGATCCTGCAAAAGCTGTAAAAGATGCCGATGTTGTGATGACTGATACATATACATCGATTCATACCAAAGACCCAAAGCGCATAAAAAAATTTCTCCCAAAATACCAGGTGAATTCAGCTTTGATGAAAAAAGCAAAAAAGAATGCAATCTTTCTTCATTGTCTTCCAGCAAAAAGGGGAAGCGAGGTGACATCTCAAGTAATTGATGGTCCGCAGTCTGCGGTTTGGGATCAAGCTGAAAATCGATTACATACAGAAAAATCACTTTTAATTTCGTTATAGCGCATCTAACGTTTATAAGAGAAGATTCAAGTTTTTCCCCTGTAGATGGCCTATTCGACAATATTGAGAAGACTTCGAAATGAGAAGACTAACTATAGGAAGCGTAAGACTATGCTTGCAGGTAAACATGATTTCATTACAGTACAAATTTCAAATGAGAATACACTAGTCCAAGTTCATAAACCACAAATTGCTGGGGACAAAGTGTTAGCTTCAGCACATTCCAGATATTTATTATCCAAAGGATGGAAAGGCTCCAGAAAAAGTATACCTGCCTCTTATCTGACTGGTTATCTTGCTGGAAAAAAAGCGATTAGCAATGGAGTAAAAGAGGCCATTCTTTACAGTGGAACTAGAAAATATACCCAAAGAATGGCAGCTGCATTAAAGGGGACTATTGATGCAGGCCTAGACGTTGCTGCAGATTCTGAAACATTTCCTCCACAAGAGAGGATCAACGGTGAACATCTTTCAGTTAAAAACGAGATTGAGAAATTAAAATCAACAATTGATAGTGAGGTAAAATAATGAGCAGACAAGAAGGAAGACCTCAAAGAAGACCACGACAACAAAGAGAAGAAGAACCGTGGATCCCAAAAACAAAGCTTGGCCAACAGGTAGCTGCAGGAACAATTACCTCCATGGAAGAAATTTTAGAAAGTGGACAACGAATTCAAGAAGCTGGAATTATTAAAAAATTATTACCTGATTTGAAAACAGAAGTTTTTGATGTAGGTATTATCCAAAAAATGACCTCAAATGGTCAATCTACCAGATTCAAAGCGCTTGTAGCTGCTGGAAACGAAAACGGATGGTTGGGAGTAGGACGAGGAAAATCAAAACAGATGAGAATTGCAATCGAAAAGGCAACCAACCAAGCATATCTTAATGTTAGCCCAATAAAGTTTGGCTGCGGTAGTTGGGAATGCCGATGTGATCAACAACACTCTGTCCCCTTCAAAGTTAGAGGACGAGGAGGCAGCGTCACAATTGAAATTCTTCCCGCACCACGAGGTCTGGGTCTTGTAGCAGGTGGAAAGATTAAGCGTCTTTTGGAGCTGGCCGGTCTTCGAGATGCTTGGACTACTGCAAAAGGCTCTACTGCTACGATGGGTTCTACTTCAAAGGCAATTTTACAGTGTCTTAGACAAACCTTTAGTCATGGATGATGGATATGGCAAAAGCGTTTTTGGTTGTTCGAATAAAGGGTCAAGTCGACGTTCCACATTGGGCCCAAACCACTCTTGAATTATTAAAATTAGAAAAAAAATTTCGGGCTACGATACTTCCAGCTAAAGAAAATACGTTAGGAATGTTAAACAAAGTAAAGCATTACGTTTCTTGGCAAGAAATCGACCCCAGCTTAGCTAGGGAATTGCTAGATAAGAAAGGCAGAAAGTCTGGCTACAAGAAAATAACACAGGAAGACTTGAAGGAAATCGGATATGAGAATATGGATGATCTTGCCAATTCTTTGGCAGATGGAAAAGCATCAATATCAAAATTAAAACCACTAAAACCTTGGTTTGCCCTTTCTCCACCAAGACACGGATTCAAACGCAGCTCAAAACGACTTTACGGTCAAAAAGGAATCCTTGGAGCAAACAAGGACCTTGGAGAATTAGTAAGGAGAATGATTTGATTTGGCAACCAGATTACGAAAAACCAGAAAACATCGGGGCTCTAGAAACCATGGATGGGGTCAAGTAGGACAACATCGAGCAAGTGGTCATAAAGGTGGACTAGGAATTTCTGGTCAAATGAAACACCATTTTAGTTCTATGTTAAAAAACGAGCCTGACCATTTTGGTCATGAATCTACCCATCCACCTCATCCTATTATTACAAAAAAATGGGCAAGTGTAAGGGATCTTGATGACCTGTTTGCTAAATTTGGCAAAAAAGAAGGGGAGAAAAAGGTCATTGATCTAAAGGCCAGTGGGTTTGACAAACTCTTAGGAGGCGGAAAGGTATCAAATGCATACTCTGTAAAAATCGATAGATTTACTGCCTCCGCAGAAGAAAAAGTCAAACAAGCTGGTGGCGAGGTGCTAAAACCAAATGGCTGAAGGCTCAGCAACTGCGTTTATACGCAAAATGGTGGCAACAGCCGAGCCGTATCTGCCACAAGTTCCAAAACCAAAAAAGAAATTATCTTTACAGACTAGATTACTTTGGTGTGGTCTAGCACTTTTAATTTACATGGTGATGGCTCAGACGCCACTTTTTGGTGCGACCACCCCCGAATTTGATTTTCTTGCATTTGCCCGAGTTATTTTTGCATCAGCCCAAGGAACACTTGTTGAGCTTGGAATAGGACCGATTGTTACTGCGGGTCTGTTGATGCAGTTGTTGCGAGGTTCGGAGATACTCAAATTTGATTTTAAAAAACCTGAAGAACGAGGTGTGTTTCAGACTGCAACAAAACTTGTGACATATGTTGTGATAATTGCAGAGTCTGCAGTGTATGGTGTAGCCGTTTATGGTCCTGGAATTACCGATCCAAACGTTATGTATATTTTGGTTGGCCAGCTAATGGCAGCCTCAATAATTATCATGTTTTTGGATGAGATGATACAGAAAGGATGGGGTTTAGGTAGTGGGATTAGCCTCTTTATCATGGCAGGCGTAGCCCAACAGATACTGTGGAGTTTATTCAGTCCCTTACCTGCTGGTGATGGTGGAACAATTGGAATTATTCCCTTTATTGGCCAATCAATAATGGGTGGTGATCTTGGAAATGTCTTTTTCAGATCAAACCAACTTCCTAGCATATTTGGGCTGCTGCTGACAGGTGCTGTATTGCTTATTCTGGTTTATACCCAAGGAATGAAAGTTGAGATTCCAATTGTATCAACAAAGTATAGAGGATTTTCAGCAGTTTATCCAATCAAACTCATGTACGTATCTAACATACCAGTGATTTTAGCCTCTGCACTTACTGCAAACGCGGTTTTCATAGGACAGATGTTTTGGGCAAATTTCAATCCGCGAAATAATAATCCGTTTATGAATATACTGGGGCAGTTTGATCCTACGAGCCCGTCTACGCCAATTGGGGGACTGATTTACTATATTACGCCTCCAAGAGGACTAGACCTTGCTGCTTTGGATCCTATGCGAGCAGTGGCATATGTTTTGTTTATGATTGGAATTGTTGTGGTATTTGGAAAACTATGGGTCGAGCTAGGAGGTCTCTCTCCAAAGAGTGCTGCAAAAAACCTGCTTGATGCGGATGTGCAAGTTCCAGGGTTTAGACGATCGAATCAACCAATTGAGGTTTTGCTAAACAAGTACATTCCCTCTGTTACACTTATCGGCTCGATGATACTGGGAGCTCTGGCTGGAATTTCTGATGTGCTTGGAGTTTTTGGTAGTGGAATAGGTGTTCTTTTAATGGTGGATATTTTGATCAACTACTATAACCAACTCATAAGAGAACAGGTCGAAGTTGTAATGCCTCGTCTTGGTGCTTTGCTTGGTAGAAAGTAAAAAAGTCGTAATGGTTGGAATTCCCGGCGTGGGAAAAAGTACCGTAGTTTCAAAGATTGTGGAGCTATTGAATCAGAAAAACAAGAGTGTAAGTGTTGTTAGCTTTGGAACTGTAATGTTTGAGGAGGCACAAAAAAATGGTGTAAAAGACAGAGACGAGCTTCGCAGACTAGAAATGCAAAAACAAAAAAACTTGCAAAAAATGGCAGCACAAACAATTGCAAACAAAAATGATAACGTCGTAATAATTGATACTCATGCATTTATCAAAACTCCAGCCGGATTTTATCCGGGATTACCAGAGCACGTTTTGCGTATAATACAGCCTTCTAACTTTATTGCCGTGTCTGCAAGACCTGAGGAAATCTACAACAGGCGTATGAAAGACGAGACCAGACAAAGAGATATTGTCTCAATTGAGAAGATAAAAAAGGAACTCTCGGTTCAAGAT